>JAMNYN010000275.1 GCA_023622805.1 Pseudomonadota bacterium
GCATCAAGGCGTTGACGGTGGCAAAGCCGGGCGCGCCGTCCTTGAGGCCGAGCACGTTCTCGATGTGTTCCAGGTGGCTGTCGAAACGGCCGACCAGACCGCTGAGCATGGCGTCGGCATCACCCAGGTGCACCATCAGTGCGGCGATCAAGGTGTTGGAGCGGCGCACGGCAGCCTTGGCGTTCTCCGGCGTCACGCCGTGGCGGCCCATCAGCTTGTGGTAAGTCTCCCAGTACTGGCGGAAACGCGGGTCGTCTTCGGGGTTGCAGACTTCCACGTCCTTGCCGGGCTGGATGCGCAGGCCGGCCTTGGCGATGCGTGCCTCGATCACGGCCGGACGGCCGATCAGGATGGGCTTGGCCAGACCGTCGTCGACGGCCACTTGCACGGCACGCAGAACGCGCTCGTCTTCGCCTTCGGCATAGGCCACGCGCTGCAGGTTCTGCTTGGCGGCGGCAAACACCGGACGCATGAACATGCTGGTCTGGTAAACGAAGCGCGTGAGGCTTTCGCGGTAGGCGTCGTAGTCGGCGATGGGGCGCGTGGCGACACCGGATTCTTCGGCGGCACGGGCCACGGCGGGGGCGATGCGCAGGATCAAGCGCACGTCAAACGGCGTGGGGATCAGGTAGTCGGGGCCGAAGGACAGTTCCTGGCCCTGGTAGGCGGCGGCCACTTCGTCGCTCATCTCGGCCTTGGCCAGGTTGGCGATTTCGCGCACGCAGGCCAGCTTCATGGCTTCGGTGATCTTGGTGGCGCCGCAATCGAGGGCGCCACGGAAGATGTAGGGGAAGCACAGCACGTTGTTCACCTGGTTCGGGTAGTCCGAACGGCCGGTGGCGATGATGCAGTCGGGGCGAACGGCCTTGGCCAGTTCGGGGCGGATTTCCGGCTCGGGGTTGGCCAGGGCCAGGATGATGGGCTGGCGGGCCATGGTCTTGACCATCTCCACCGTCAGCACGCCAGGTGCCGAGCAGCCGAGGAACACGTCGGCGCCGTTGACCGCATCGGCCAGCGTGCGTTCGTCGGTCTTCTGGGCGTACTGGGCCTTGGACTCGTCGTAACCGCCGGGGCGGCCTTCATAGATCAGGCCCTTGGAGTCGCACATGAAGATGTTTTCACGCTTCACGCCCAGGCCGACCATCACGCCCACGCAGGCGATGGCAGCAGCGCCCGCACCCGAGACGGCGATCTTGACCTTGTCGATGTCCTTGCCCACCAGTTCCAGACCGTTGAGCAGGGCGGCGCTGGAGATGATGGCCGTGCCGTGCTGGTCGTCATGGAACACCGGAATGTTCATGCGCTTGGACAGCTCGCGCTCGATGTAGAAGCACTCGGGGGCCTTGATGTCTTCCAGGTTGATGCCGCCCAGCGTGGGCTCGAGTGCGGCGATGATGTCGATCAGCTTGTCCGGATCGCGCTCGGCGAGTTCGATGTCGAACACGTCAACGCCGGCGAACTTCTTGAACAGGCAGCCCTTGCCTTCCATCACCGGCTTGCTGGCCAGCGGTCCGATGTCGCCCAGGCCCAGCACGGCCGTGCCGTTGGTGACCACGCCGACCAGGTTGCCGCGGGCGGTGTACTCGAAAGCCAGCGAAGGATCGGCCTCGATGTCCAGGCAGGGATAGGCCACGCCAGGCGAGTAGGCCAGCGACAGATCGCGCTGGTTGGACAGCGGCTTGGTCGGGGTGACGGAAATCTTGCCCTTGTTGGGGCTGCGGTGGTATTCGCGCGCAGCATCGCGCAGGGCTTGCTCGGCGTTTGACAGGTTCTGGGTCATACGAAAATTCTCGACAAATGGCTCGGTGTGAGCTTACCTGATGGCGGTGCGGAACACGGCTTGCCATGTCCCACTGGCTGGGAAAACAAATCCCCCGAGCCTTGCGGCAGGGGGGAGGGGCCGGCGGTAGCCGGGGGGAGCTGCGGGCCTGCGCGGCGCTCAGTGGGCGTCGGCTTGGCGGGCAGCTCGCACAACGTCGGCAGTGTCGCCGCGCGTTCCGTTAAAGAAAATATTCAATGCCACAGCGGCAAGTGAGGCCAGGAGGATACCGGATTCAATAAGGGGATGGATGGCATGCGGCATCCATTGGCGAAAATTCGGGGCCACCAGAGGCACCATGCCTACGCCGATGGACACGGCCACAATCATGGCATTGTTGCGGTTTTTCTGGAAATCCACGTTGCTCAGAATGCGAATGCCGGTGGCGGCGACCATGCCGAACATCACCAGGCCCGCGCCGCCCAGCACCACCGTGGGCAGGGATTCGATCAGCGCGGCCATCTTGGGCAGCAGGCCCAGCACCACCAGAATCACGCCGCCGGCGACGCAGACCCAGCGGCTCTTGACGCCGGTGACGGCCACCAGGCCGACGTTCTGGGAGAAGCTGGTGTAGGGGAAGGTGTTGAAAATGCCGCCAATCACGGTGCCCAGGCCGTCGGTGCGCAGGCCGCGGGTCAGGTCGTCCTGGCTGATCTTGCGCCCGGTCATCTCGCCCAGGGCCAGGAACATGCCCGTGGACTCGATCATCACCACGATCATCACCAGGGACATGGTCAGGATCAGCATGGGGTCGAACAGGGGCGTGGCGATCTCGAACGGCAGCACGAGGTTGAACCACTGGGCTTCGGCCACCTTGTGGAAGTCCATCAAGCCCATGGAGGCCGTGGCGATGCCGCCGATCACAATGCCCAGCAGCACCGAGATGTTGGCGATGAAGCCTTTGCCAAAGCGCGAGATCAGCAGGATGGACAGCAGCACCAGGGCGGAAATGCCGACGCCGGTCAGGTCGCCATAGCGCGGATTGGGCAGGGTGGGAACGACGGAGAAGCCCTTGGGCACGGGCTGCAGGCCGCTGCCCGGCGCGCCGGCGGCGGCCTGGGCATCGGCCAGCCATTTGATGTGTTCGGGATTGGGCACGCTGGGCGCGGTCGGGCCCACCGGGTTGCCGAAAATCCAGTTGATGCCCACGCGCATCAGGCTGATGCCTATGACCAGAATGATGGTGCCTGTCACCACCGGCGGGAAAAAGCGCAGCATGCGGCTGATGGCTGGGGCCAGCAGCAGGGACACCACGCCCGCCCCTATCACCGAGCCGAAGATCAGCCCGGCCCCGGCCGGCCCCGACGTGCTCTGGGCCATGGACACCATGGGAGCGACGCTGGCGAACGTCACGCCCATCATCACCGGCAGCTTGATGCCGAACCACTGCGTGGCGCCCATGGCCTGGATCAGCGTGATCAGACCGCAGCAGAACAGGTCGGCTGAAATCAGCATCGCCACCTGCTCGGCCGGCAGGTTCAGGGCGCGGCCGACGATCAGCGGCACGGCCACGGCGCCGGCATACATCACCAGCACATGCTGCAGGCCCAGGGCCGTGAGGCGTCCCATGGGCAGCTTTTCATCAACGGGGTGGATCGCAGTTTCCATGGGGTTCCTTTGCGCGGCCAGCGATGGATGCTGTCCGTACGGTTCGATTTCCATACAAAATTTGTATACACATTGAAGCGCAAGACCCCGGGAATTTGCAGGGCGATTACCCTAACTGGCGCAAGTCCGGCACAAAAAAGGCCCTGTGAAAACAGGGCCTGGGAAGGGGAGCGCAGGGAGGATCAGGTCAGAAGGTCGTGCAGGCTGCGCGCAATGACTTTGGTCGCGCGGCGCAGGTCTTCGAGCTCCAGGCGCTCGTCGGCGCGCTTGGCATGGGATTCGAGCACCGAGCGCGGGCCCGCGCCATAGATCACGCCGGGGATGCCCTGCTCCGCATAAAGGCGCACGTCGGTGTACAGCGGCGTGCCTACGGCCGGCGGCTTCTCGCCGAACACGGCTTCGCCATGGCGCTGGATGGCATCGACCAGGGGCTGGTTGCCGGCCAGCGGCGTCATGGCCCGGGCCAGCAGGATGCGCTTGATATCCATGCGCACCGCGTCTTCGCCTTCAAGGCCGTGCAGACGGTTGAAGTCGGCCGCGGCCTGGGCGATCACCGCGCGGATGCTGGCTTCGACGGCCACCGGGTTTTCCTCGGGAATCATGCGCCGGTCGAGCTTGAGCAGCACCTTGCCGGGGACGACATTGGTGTTGGTGCCGCCTTCGATGCGACCGATGTTGAGATACGGGTGGCTGATGCCCGGCACGGCGGAAGTGATCTGCTTGTACTTGGCGTTCTCGGCGTACAAGGCGTTCATCAGCGCCACGCTGGCCTGCAGCGCGTCGACGCCGGTGTGCGGCACGGCCGCGTGGGCCATCTTGCCGTGCACGGTGACTTCCATCTGCAGGCAGCCGTTGTGCGCCGTGACCACTTCGTAGCTGAAGCCCGCCGCAATCATCAGGTCGGGTTTGGTCAGATGGTTCTTGAGCAGCCAGCCCGGGCCGAGTTCACCGCCGAATTCCTCGTCGTAGGTGAAGTGCAGCTCGACGGCCCCCTTGGCCGGGCGGGCCACGGCTTCCAGCGCGCGCACGGCGTAGGTGAAGCTGGCGAAATCGCTTTTGCTTACCGCCGAGGCCCGGCCGTAGAGCTTGCCTGCATCGATCTCGGCGCCGTAGGGGTCGCGGCTCCAGCCTTCGCCCGGCGGCACCACGTCGCCATGGGCGTTGAGCGCAATCGTGCGCCCCGAGCCCGCGGGGCCGTAGGGGCGGCGCACGATCAGGTTGGTGATGGACTGCATGCCGTAGGCCTGCACGTCCTCTGTGGGCACGGCGTGCTTTTCGGCCTGCATGCCGAATTCCTGCAGCAGCTCGGCCGTGCGCTCGGCATGGGGCGCGTTGTTGCCCGGCGGCGTATCGGTAGGCACCTGCACCAGGGCCTGCAAAAAGCGCACTTCCTCGTCGAAATGCTGGTCTATCCAGGCGTCCAGGGCCGCGTAGGGAGTGGTTTGGCTCATGGGGTTTCCTGGCTCAATTGGTTCAGAACATGGGAGAAGGCGTCGACGGCAAGCTGCATGTCGTCGGCCGTGGTGCTTTCCAGCGGGTTGTGGCTGATGCCGCCATTGAGGCCGCGCACGAACAGCATGGCCTGGGGCATGACTTCGTGCAGCTTCATGGCGTCGTGGCCCGCGCCGCTGGGCAGGCGGTAAATCGGCACGCCCAGCGCGGCTACCGCTGTTTCCCAGCGCTGCTGCAAGCGCGCATCGCTGGGCGCGGCGGCCACGGTCATCGCCAGATCGGTCTGGTAACGCAGGCCCCGGCGCTCGGCGATGGCGGCGAGTTCGGCCAGGATGTCGGCCACCAGGGCGTCGCGCTGGGCATCGGTGGGGGCGCGCATGTCCAGGCTGAACAGGCAGCGCCCGGGCACGACGTTGATCGAGCCGTTGGGCACCTGCCACTGGCCTATGGTGGCGACCGAGTCGCCGTCGCGCTGGGCGCGTTGTTCGACGAACAGCGCCAGTTCGGCCACGGCCATGGCCGCGTCGCGCCGGCGGTCCATGGGCGTGGTGCCCGCATGGCTGGCCATGCCTGTCATCTCGCACAGATAGCGCACGCCGCCGTTGATCGACGTGACGATGCCCAGAGGAATGTCCAGCTCGTTGAGCATGGGGCCTTGTTCGATGTGGACTTCGACAAAGCCCAGGTAGTGGCGTGGATCGCGGCGCAGCTTGGGAATGTCGTCCAGGCACAGGCCGGCGTGCGCCATGGCCTGGCGCATGCTGATGCCGTCGGCGTCGACCTGGTCCAGCCATTCGGGCCGGAAGTCGCCGATCAGCGCGCCCGAGCCCAGGAAGGTGGCCTTGTAGCGCTGGCCTTCCTCTTCGGCAAAGGCCACGACTTCCAGGCCCAGGGGCAGGCGTTTTCCCTGGCGGTGCAGTTCGCGCACGGCGGCCATGGGCACGAAGATGCCCAGGCGGCCGTCGTACTTGCCGCCGTTGCGCACGGTGTCGTAGTGGCTGCCGGTCAGCAGATAGCGGGCGCCGGCCTGGGCCGGATGGTAGCGGCCCACGACGTTGCCCACGGCGTCGATCTCGACTTCGTCAAAACCGCAGTCGCGCATCCAGTGGCTGATGCGCTGGGCACAGGCGCGGTGGGCGTCGGTGAGGTAGGTGACGGTGAGCTGGCCGAGCTCGGCAAAGCCCGGGTCGGAGTGCTGGGCCAGTTTTTCCTGCCAGTCCCAGACATCGTTGCCCAGCAGGGGCTGGTAGCCGAACTTGTCGTTGAGGCGTATCTCGGCAATTCTGTGGATGTTGCGCAGGGCTTCGGCGCGTTCGAAATCGGGGTGGTGCTGCAGGCGCCGCGCGAAGGTGGCGATGATTTCCTGCTTGGGCAGGCCCAGGCCGCGCGGGCCGCGCACGGCCAGGATGAAGGGGAAGCCGAAGCGCGCGTTGTAGTCGGCGTTGAGCTGCTGGATGCGTGCGAACTCCTCGGGCGTGCAGGCCGTGAGTCCGGCCGTGTTTTGCTCGTTGGTCGATTCTGCCGTGAGGCTGCGCGCGACCATGGCCTTGCCCGCGAGTTCGGGGTGGGCGCGGATCAGGTCCAGCTGGGCCTGCTGGGGTGCGGCGGCCAGCACCTGGACCATGGCGTGCTTGAGGTGGGCGAGCGAGCGGAACGGCCGCCGGGCGAGCGCGGCTTCGGCGATCCAGGGCGAATGCTCGTACAGGCCGTCGAGCAGGGCCAGGGCTTGGGCGGCGTCCGCGGCGTTGAGTTGTTCCAGCGTCATGGGCATGGTGGTCAATCCTGGCAAGGGTGGGTCAGCGCCCAATGGCGCGCGATGTCGATGCGCCGGCACACCCAGACGGCTTCGTGCTGCTGGATGTGGTCGAGAAAGCGTTGCAGGGCGGCGATGCGGCCGGGCTTGCCCAGCAGCCGGCAGTGCATGCCTATGCTCATCATCTTGGGCGCGTTGTCGCCCGCGGGATCGCCTTCGGCGTAGAGCACGTCGAAAGTGTCCTTCAGATACTGGAAGAAGGGATCGGCGTGCGAGAAGCCCTGGGGCAGGGCAAAGCGCATGTCGTTGCAGTCCAGCGTATAGGGCACGATCAGCTGGCGCGCATGGCTGCCGTCGCTTTTCGCGACTTTCATCCAGAACGGCAGATCGTCGCCGTAGTAATCGCTGTCGTAGGCGAAGCCGCCGAAATCGGCGACCAGGCGGTGGGTGTGGGGGCTGTCGCGGCCCGTGTACCAACCCAGGCCGTGTTCCTTGCGGTCACCGAACAGCTGCTGGAAGATGTCCATGGCCTGCTGCATGTGGGCGCGTTCGACTTCCTCGGCCACGCCCTGGTAGCTGATCCACTTGAGACCGTGGCAGGCGACTTCATGGCCCAGCTCGACGAACGCCTGGGTGACGTCGGGGTGGCGCTGCAGCGCCGTCGCCACGCCGAACACCGTCAGCGGCAGGCCGCGCTTCTCGAACTCGCGCAGCAGGCGCCAGACGCCGGCGCGCGAACCGTATTCGTAAATGCCTTCCATGCTCATGTGGCGCTCGGGATAGGCCGCGGGATTGAACATTTCGGACAGGAATTGTTCGCTGGCCGGGTCGCCGTGCAGCACGGCGTTCTCGCCGCCTTCCTCGTAGTTGAGCACGAACTGCACGGCAATCCGCGCCTGTCCCGGCCATTGGGCGTGGGGCGGCTTGCGGCCGTAGCCGACCAGGTCACGGGGGTAGGGGGCGGTGGCGTCGTACAGCATGCGGGAGCTCACAAGGAGAGGGAGGAAAGGGCGGCGGACAGGTCGTCGCCGGGCAGTTCGCGCTCGAAGCTCAGTGCTTCCTCGACATGCTGCAGATGTTCCTGCATCAGGCGCACGGCCAGGTCGGCGTCCTTGGCGGCCAGGGCGTCGACGATGCGTGCATGCTCTTCATGCGAGTGCTCGGCGGCCATGGCCGACTGGTACATCAGCATGATCAGCGAGCAGCGCGATATCAGGTCGCCCAGCAGCTGGGCCAGGACTTCGTTGCCCATCAGCTCGGCCATGCGCACGTGGAAGTCGCCCAGCAGCTCGGTGCGCTGGCCCGCGTCGGCGCGGACCATGGCGGCCTTCTCCGCGGCCACGTGGGTTCGCAAGGCCTTGATCTTGGCCGGGGTGACGCCGGCGACGAAAGCCCGCGTCATTTCGGTCTCCAGCATGCGGCGCACGGCGAACACCTGGCGCGCCTCCTGCACCGAAGGCGTGGAAACAAAGGCGCCGCGCGCGGGCTCCAGCGTGACCAGACGGTTCTGCGTGAGCTGGAACAGCGCCTGGCGCACCAGCGTGCGGGATACCCCGAAGTGGTCGGCGAGCTTTTGCTCGGCCAGCTTGGTGCCAGGTCGCAGTTTGTGTTCGACGATGGCGCGGGTCAGCGCATCGGCGATGGTTCGTGTGGCAGAGGATTCCATGCGACGATAATAGCGGACATGGACTAAAAGTGTATACACTTTTGGTCTACAGGCCGCCATCCGGAACGGCTGTTGCACACAGGAGATTCCCTATGGGCCTGAGCACCCACGTTCTCGACACCATGCACGGCTGCCCGGCGGCCGGCATGCAGGTGGCTTTCTATCGCACCGAAGGCGATCAGGCCACGCTGCTGGCGCAACTGGTGCTCAACGCAGATGGTCGCACCGATGCGCCGCTGTTCGACCACGCCAGCCTGCGCACCGGCACCTACCGCCTGACGTTTGACGTGGCCGCGTATTTCAAGGCCCGCGGCGTGCAACTGCCCGAGCCGAATTTCCTCAACCGCGTGAGCCTGGACTTCGGCGTGGCCCACGCCGACCAGCATTACCACGTGCCGCTGCTGGTCAGCCCCTGGAGCTATTCGACCTATAGGGGCTCGTAAGCCTGGGCTCAGTCCTTTGACATCAGCTGCCGGCTGATGATGAGTTTCTGCACTTCGGTGGCGCCTTCGTAGATGCGCAGCGAACGGATATCCCGGTACAGGCGTTCCAGGATATGGCCGTGCACCACGCCCCTGCCGCCGAACATCTGCAGTGCGCGGTCTATCACCAGCTGCGCCGATTCGGTGGCCGCCATCTTGGCCATGGCCGTCTCGCCGGTGGAGGCCCGCTTTTGCACGTCGCGCACCCATGCCGCGCGGTAGGTGAGCAAGGCACTCTGGTCGATGGCCGTGGCCATGTCGCCAAACGCGGCTTGCGTGAGCTGGAAGTCGGCCAGGGTCTGGCCGAACATCTTGCGCTGCCGTGCGTGCGCCAGCCCTTCCTGCATGGCGCGGCGCGCAAAGCCTGTGGCGGCGGCCGCCACCGAACAGCGGAAGATGTCCAGCGTGCGCATCGCCAGCTTGAAGCCCTGGTTGAGTTCCCCCAGCATCTGGCTTCTGTGGATGCGGCAGTCGTCGAATCGCAGCGAGGCCAGGGGATGGGGCGACATCACATCTATCACTTCGTCGATGACCAGGCCGGGCGTTTGTGCGTCCACGATGAAGGCGGTAATGCCGCGCGATCCCGCGTCGGCCTGGGTGCGCGCGAAGACGCAGTAGAAGTCGGCCAATCCCCCATTGGAAATCCAGGTCTTGACGCCGTTGAGCGCGTAGGTCTCTCCGTCCGCCAGCAACTGGGCCGAGCAACTCAGCGCCCCCACGTCCGATCCCGCTTCCGGCTCCGACAGCGCGAAAGCCGCTATCTTGCGGCCCTCGGCCACGGCCGGCAGATAGGCGGCCTTTTGCGCATCGCTACCGGCCAGGGAAATGGCGCCGCTGCCCAGGCCCTGCATGGCAAACACGAAGTCGGCCAGCGCGCCGTGGCGGGCCAGCGTCTCGCGGATGATGCACAGGCTGCGCGAGTCCAGCTCGGCGTGCTTTCCGCCCCACTGGGCCTGCTCGCCCGAGGTGACGCAGTAGCCGAGCCAGCCGCCCTGGCCCAGACGCGCCACCAGTTCGCGGCAGGCGGCGTAGAGGTCTATTTCCGGCAGCTCGTGCAGATGGCGCTGGCACCACGCGTCCAGATCCAGCGCCAGCTGGCGGTGGCCGTCATTCAGGAAAGGCCACTCCAGCCAGGTGAAGTCGGTTGCGGTATGGCTTGCCATCTTGCTCATTCCTTGTTGGCGAACTGTTTGAGAAGCGGCGTCCATTGGCTCAGCGTGTCTTTCACGTAGGCGCCAAAGGTGGCTGAATCCTTGAAATCGGACTTCAGGCCGAACTGGTTGGCGCAGTTGTCGAACTCCGCGGTCTTGCTGGCTTTCAGAAAGACGTCCTGCAGCTTTTTGACGATGTCGGGATGCATCTTGGCCGGTCCGACGATGCCCAGAATGCTGGGCGCGACCAGGTCATAGCCCAGCTCCTTGAGCGTGGGCGCGTCAAAGCCTTTCATGCGCTCCTCGGTGTAGACCGACAGCAGGCGCAGGCGGCCGTCACGCACGTAAGGCGCCCACTCCGCGGTCTGCGCCATGAAGTCCACGTCTCCGCGCAGCAAGGCGGTGATGGCCTCGGGGCCGCTCTTGTAGGGCGCGTGTACCCATTCCACGGCCACTTCCTTGGCCAGGCGCTCGGAAGTCAGATGCTGCGGCGTGCCGATGCCGGCCGTGCTGTACGACAGCGGCCGTTTTGCGCTCTTGGAGGCGGCCAGCAGATCCGCCATGGTCTTGAACTTGGAGTCGGCCTTGACCAGCACGCCGGCCTGGTACTGGGCCACCATGGCGATGGGGGTCAGGTCCTTGTTGACGTCGTAGGTGACGCTGGGCGACAGCACCTGGTTGAGCACGCTGCCGGTCGACAGCGAGGCAATGGTGTAGCCGTCAGGGCGCTGGCGCGTGGTGTAGCTCACCGACAGCGAAGAGCCCGCGCCGGGTTTGTTGTCCACGATCATGGTCTGGCCGAGCTGCTTGCTCGCGCTCAGGGCCAGCACGCGATTGCAGACGTCGGTGCCGCCGCCCGCGCCATAACCGACCACCAGCGTCACCGGGCTGTGCGGATAGTCCGCCGCCAGTACCGGCCAGGCCAGCGTGGGTGCCAGGGACAGAAAAATCAACGATTTGCGCAAGTGGGTGTTCATGGCGATTTGTCTCCAGTAGATGGGTCACGGTGCGGACCCTTGTGGTTGGAGCGTTGATTGTGCATATCCAAAAGTCTAGATGTATGAACGTTTGTACTAATGGATTTAAAAAACCGCCTGACTATGATTTGAAGCCATGAGACAGGGGCCGGACCTGGCGCCACGGGCGCGGGAAAGGCCTGCAAACCACCACTACACAGGGGCAAGGCATGAGAGCAAAGCGAGTACTGGTCACGGGCGCCAGCAAGGGAATCGGCAAGGCCATCTGCGAACGGCTGCAGGCCGACGGCTACCAGGTGGTCGGTGTGGCGCGCACCCGGCCGGAGCAACTGCCGCCAGGGGCCGAATTCCATGCGCTGGACCTGACGGACAACGCGGCCATCAGCGACTTTCTGGCCGGCACTGTCATGGCCCAGCCGTTTTACGGCCTGGTCAACAACGTGGGCATAGTGCCCAGCGGGGACTTGCAGCAGGTGCAGCACGACGAGATCTACAGGGCGGTGCAACTGAACATCGAAGTGGCCATCCGCTTCACCCAGGCCCTGGCGCCCGGCATGGCGGCGGCCGGCACAGGCCGGGTGCTGAACATTGCTTCACGCGCCGCGCTGGGCAAGCAGTCGCGCACGGTCTACAGCATGACCAAGGCCGGAATGATTGGCATGACGCGCACCTGGGCCCTGGAGCTCGCCGCCCAGGGCGTGACCGTCAACGCGATTGCCCCGGGCCCCATCGCCACCGATTTCTTTGCCAGCGTCAACGATGCCAATGACACGCGCACGCAATCCCTGCTGGCCGGCATTCCCATGGGCCGCGCGGGCCGCCCCGAAGAAGTGGCCCATGCCGCCGCCTACTTCATGGATGAGCGCTGCGGCTTCGTCACCGGGCAGACGCACTACGTGTGCGGCGGCCTCACCATCGGCGCCGCGTAGGCGCTGCTCAGACATTCAGCCACCGACAACATTGCACAGGAGAAACACATGAAGCGCTGGGAAAAAAGGCCTGAAGGCTCGAACTGGGGTGATTTTGGCGAAGACGACCAGTTGGGCCGCGTCAACCTGCTGACGCGGGAGCAGGTGCTCAAGGGAGTGCGCGAAGTACAGCTGGGCCAGACCTTTTGCCTGTCGCTGCCCTTGGACCTGCCGGGTGGCATGGCCTTGAACCCGCGCCGCAAGCCACCGCAGCTCAGCGGGACGCAGCGCGATGGCGTCAGCTACATGAATTTCCCCATGGAGAATCTCGACCCCAGCTCCATCGACGTGCTGAGCGACGACCAGGTCCTGATGTCGCTGCAGTACTCCACCCAGTGGGACGCGCTGGCCCATGTGGGCGCCTATTTCGACGTGGACGGCAGCGGCACGCCGCAAAAGGTCTACTACAACGGTTACGCCGCCGGCCGGGATATCCTGGGTCCCGACAACATCCCTGATCACGATGACGGTTGCTGCGGCAGCGGGGGCCATGCTATGGGCGCGCTCAAGCTGGGCGTGGAGAATTTTGCCGTCAACGGCATGCAGGGGCGCGGCGTTCTGGTCGACTTCACGCGCCACTTCGGCCGCAGCCGCCAACTGGTGGGCTACCAGGAACTGGCGGCGGTGCTGGAAAAGGACAAGGTCCAGGTGGAGGCCGGAGACATGCTGGTGCTGCGCACCGGCTTTGCCGAGGTGGTGGCCGAAATGGCCGGCCAGCCCGATGCGCAGGAGCTGCACCGGGTCTGCAGCGTGCTCGATGGAGCCGATGAGCAACTGCTCAACTGGATCACGGACAGCGGGATCGCCGCGATCTGCGCCGACAACTACGCCGTCGAAGCCTACCCGGCGCGCGAGCGCGAGGGCCGCAAATCGCTGCTGCCGCTGCACCACCATTGCCTGTTCAAGCTCGGGCTGCCGCTGGCCGAGCTGTGGTACCTCAAGAACCTGGCTGAAGCCCTGCACGCGCAGGGGCGCAACCGTTTCCTGCTGACGGCACCCCCCTTGCGCCTGCCAGGCGCCGTAGGCTCGCCCGTCACCCCCATCGCCACCATCTGAACGCACAGGTCTGCCCATGAACTTCGACACCTTGCTGGCCCGGCACGCGCGCCAAGCCCCCGAACGCACGGCCTTCCAGGACAAGGACCATGCCATTACCTACGCGGCGCTTGCTGCCGAGGTGGACCGTTTGGCCGCCGTGATGCATGCCGCCGGCGCGCGGCGCGGCGAGCGTCTGGCGCTGTGGATGCCCAATTGCATCGAATGGCTGGTCACTTTCCTGGCCTGCGCCAAGCTGGGCATCACCGTGGTGGCTGTCAACACCCGCTTCAAGGAGCATGAAGTCAGCCAGCTCGTGCAGCGCGGGCGTTGCACCTGGCTGGCCATGTGGCCGGCGTTCAAGGGGCTGCCGTTCGTTGAGATTCTGTCGCGCGTCGACCCCGTTGCGCTCGGCGGACTGCGCGGCGTCATAGTCGTGGGCGACTGCGCCCAGGTGCAGGCCGTGCTGCCCGCCGCCCAACTGCTGCCCTTCGCCGCCATTGCTGCGCAGCCGCTTCCCGCCACGGCGGATCTGGGGCAGCAAGAGGACGGCGCTCTGGTCTACACCACGTCGGGCACCACCTCCGCCCCCAAGCTGGTGCTGCACCGCCAGGCCGGGCTGATTGCCCATGGCGCGCTGGCTGCAGTCGCTTACGGCGTCAGCGCGGCTTCCGTGGTGCTGCTGGCCGCGCCGATGTGCGGCGCCTTCGGCTTTTCCACCGCCATCACGGGGCTCGCCGTGGGGGCCAGCCTGGTGTCGCTGCCGGTGTTTGATGCGGCGTACACCGTGCACCAGATCCGCGCGCATTGCGTGACCCATACTTTCGCCAACAACGAACTGCTGGACCTGCTGCTGCGCATGGTGCCGGGCGAGACGCATCCCTTTCCGTCGCTGCAATACGTCGGCTTTGCGAGCTTTGCGCCCAGCCTGGACGATTTGCCCGAGCGCGCCCTGCAGGCGCACATTCCTATCGCCGGCCTGTACGGCTCCAGCGAGTTGCAGGCCCTGGTCGCCGGCCACGAGCTGACAGCGCCGTGGCAGCACCGGCGCATGGCTGGGGGGCGCGTCATTGCGCCCGACGGGCGCGTGCGCGCCATCGATGCCGATACGGGCGCGGTCCTCGAGGACGGGCAGGTGGGGCATATCGAGATCAAGACGCCCAGCATCATGGCGGAGTACCTGGAGAACCCAGAGGCCATGCGCCAGGCCTTCACTGCCGACGGCTACTTTCGCACGGGCGACTTTGGCTACACGGTGGGCCCGCGCATGTTCGTCTACCAGGGGCGCAGCGGCGACCATCTGCGGCTGGGCGGCTTTCTGGTCAGCCCGCGCGAGATCGAATCCTTCATCGAAGGCGTGGACGGCGTGCGTTCGGCCCAGGTGATAAGCTCGCAAACGAACGGAAAACTGGTGCCCGTGGCGTTTGTCATCCGCAGCGAAAACAGCGCCGTGGACGAAGCGGCGGTCATCCGGGCCTGCACCCAAGGAATGGCAAAATTCAAGGTTCCCGAGCGTGTGGTTTTTGTTGACGCATTCCCCTACGTGCAAAGCGCCAACTCCAACAAGATCCAAAGACATGTTTTGGAAAAAATGGCGCAAGACCTACTGAAAGTCAGCGAAGTCAGTTGATGGCTTCGCTTTGTTGATGTCCACAAAATCCTCTGAAAAATCCCTGTCGGCGCAGGCGTCCGAAGTGCTGTCGCGCAGCAAGCAGCCCATTTATCTGCAGCTCGTGGCGGAATTCCGGCGCAATATCGCCTCGGGCGTGTGGGTGCCTGGCAAGCAGATTCCATCGCTGGAAAATCTGATGGAGCAGTACCAGGTGGCCCGCATGACCCTGCGCAAC
>JAMNYN010000195.1 GCA_023622805.1 Pseudomonadota bacterium
GCCGGCATGGCGATCTTCGACACCATGAACTTCATCAAGCCCGACGTGTCCACACTGTGCACCGGCATGGCTGCGAGCATGGGGGCATTCCTTCTGGCGGCAGGGGCAAAGGGCAAGCGTTATGCTTTGCCCAACTCCAAAGTCATGATCCACCAGCCTTTGGGCGGCATGCAGGGCCAAGCCACGGAAATCGAAATTCACGCACGTGAAATTCTCAAGACCCGTGAGCAACTCAACCGCATCCTGGCGGAGCGCACCGGCCAGTCGCTGGAAAAGATCCAGCACGATACCGAGCGCGACTACTTCCTGTCGGCGGACGAGGCCAAGGACTACGGCTTGGTTGATCAAGTGATCAGCAAGCGCGCCTGAGCCTGACCCTTCCTCCGGGCTGGCGGCGTTTCCCCCGGAGGGAGGCGCCGTTTTTTATTTCGGTATTATCCTTTTCCACTCTTTTGTAACAAGGCACTGCCCCCATGGCCGAGAAAAAAGGCTCTTCCAGCGAAAAAAACCTCTACTGCACTTTCTGCGGCAAAAGCCAGCATGAGGTGAAGAAGCTGATCGCCGGTCCGTCGGTCTTTATCTGCGACGAGTGTATTGACCTGTGCAACGACATCATCCGGGACGAACAGCCCGCGGGTGATGGCCGGGAAGCGCGCGGAGATCTGCCCACGCCTGCCGAGATCAAGGCCAATCTGGATGGTTATGTGATCGGCCAAGAGGTTGCCAAGCGCACTCTGGCAGTGGCTGTTTACAACCACTACAAGCGCCTGCGTCACAAGGACAAGGCTGGCAAGGACGATGTCGAACTGGCCAAGAGCAATATCTTGCTGATCGGCCCTACGGGTTCGGGCAAGACCTTGCTGGCACAGACCCTGGCACGCATGCTGGATGTTCCGTTCGTGATGGCCGATGCGACCACGTTGACCGAAGCTGGCTATGTGGGCGAAGACGTCGAGAACATCGTGCAGAAGCTGCTGCAAAGCTGCAACTACGAAGTCGAGCGCGCGCAGCGCGGGATTGTCTACATCGATGAAATCGACAAGATTTCCCGCAAGTCGGACAACCCCAGCATCACGCGTGATGTCTCCGGTGAAGGCGTGCAGCAGGCGCTGCTCAAGCTCATCGAAGGCACGATGGCCAGCGTGCCTCCCCAGGGCGGCCGCAAGCATCCCAACCAGGATTTCCTGCAGGTCGACACGACCAACATCCTGTTCATCTGCGGCGGTGCGTTCGCCGGCCTGGAAAAAGTGATCGAGAACCGCACGGAAGCGTCGGGCATCGGTTTCGGTGCCACGGTCAAGAGCAAGAAGCAGCGTTCGATTTCGGACATGTTCCAGGAAATCGAGCCGGAAGATCTGATCAAGTTTGGTCTGATCCCCGAGCTGGTGGGGCGCATGCCCGTGGTCACGGCGCTGGCTGAGCTCAGCGAAGACGCGCTGGTGCAGATCCTGACCGAGCCCAAGAACGCACTGGTCAAGCAGTACAGCAAGCTGTTGGCGATGGAAGGCGTGGAGCTCGAGATCCGTCCCGCGGCCCTGCGCGCTATTGCCCGCAAGGCCTTGGCACGCAAGACCGGCGCGCGCGGGCTGCGCTCGTTGCTCGAGTTGTCGCTGATCGACACGATGTTTGATTTGCCCAATACCGACAACGTGGAAAAAGTGGTGCTCGATGAGTCCACCATTGAAGACGGCAAGCCGCCGCTGCTCGTGTACCGCGAAGCGGCCAAAAAGGCCTGATCTTCGCTACGCATGGCGATGGCGGCGCACGGCCCAGGCTGTGCACCGCCGGTCCCATATTCCATGTCCACAGATGTTGGCATGGTCATAGGGTTGCAATACGCCGTAAGCGGACCATATTCCGCACAGTTACCAAGGAATTCCATGTCAGGACCCAAGCCCTTGCCTTCCTCCTCTCTCGATTTGCCGCTGCTGCCGTTGCGCGACGTGGTTGTGTTCCCGCATATGGTGATCCCGCTGTTTGTGGGCCGTGCCAAAAGCATCAAGGCGCTGGAACTGGCGATGGAAGGCGATCGCCGGATCATGCTGGTGGCGCAGAAAACCGCATCCAAGGATGAGCCCGCTGTTTCGGACATGTTCGAGGTGGGCTGCATCTGCACCATCTTGCAGATGCTCAAGCTGCCCGACGGCACCGTGAAAGTACTGGTCGAGGGCCAGCAGCGCGCGCGCGTCGCAGGCAACCTCGACCACGAAACCCATTTCCTGTCGACGGTTCAGCCGGTCGAAGTTGATGAAGCGGCGCACAAGCCCAGCGAAATCGAGGCCTTGCGCCGCGCGGTGACGCAGCAGTTTGACCAGTACGTCAAGCTCAACAAGAAAATTCCCGCGGAAATCCTGACCTCCATCTCCAGCATCGACGATGCAGGACGCCTGGCGGACACGATTGCCGCCCACCTGCCGCTCAAGCTCGAGGCCAAGCAGGCCGTGCTGGACCTGGCCGACGTCAAGGTCCGGCTGGAAAACCTGTTCGAGCAGCTCGATCGCGAAGTCGACATCCTGAACGTCGACAAGAAGATTCGCGGACGCGTCAAGCGCCAGATGGAAAAAAGCCAGCGCGACTTCTACCTGAACGAGCAGGTCAAGGCGATCCAGAAGGAACTGGGCGAAGGCGAAGAGGGCGCTGACCTCGAGGAACTCGAAAAGAAGATCCGCCTGGCCAAGATGCCTGCGAATGCGCGCAAGAAGGCCGAGTCCGAGCTCAAGAAGCTCAAGCTGATGTCGCCCATGTCGGCTGAAGCGACCGTGGTGCGCAATTACATCGATGTGCTCACGGCGCTGCCCTGGAGCAAGAAGACCAAGATCAAGCACGATCTGGTGAACGCCGAGGAAGTGCTCAACGAGGACCATTACGGCCTCGACAAGGTCAAGGACCGCATTCTTGAGTATCTTGCGGTGCAGCAGCGCGTGGACAAGGTCAAGGCGCCCATTCTTTGCCTGGTCGGCCCACCGGGCGTCGGCAAGACGTCGCTGGGTCAGTCGATCGCCAAGGCCACAGGGCGCAAGTACGTGCGCATGGCCCTGGGCGGCATGCGTGACGAAGCCGAAATCCG
>JAMNYN010000469.1 GCA_023622805.1 Pseudomonadota bacterium
GCAGGTGCTCAACGCCTCGCTGGACGTCATCTCCGACGACACCCTCAAGGCGGACCTGCGCGCCGCCATCGATGTCATCAAGGATTTGAAGATCGAGGGGGTGAAACTGCTGGATAGCAAGATTCCCTTGCTCGGCGACTCCAGCGCCGGCACGCCAGGTATCTTCACTTTTTTGTCCCTGGGCAAAACCACCTCGCCCAATGGTGCGGCGCTCGATGCCCAGGTCGCCGTGGGCGCGGTGCTCAACACCGCCATCATGATCGCGGCCAACGGGCATGCGCTGGAAATCAAGGACACGAACATCCTGAATCTCGTCCAGCTCGGACTCACCGTGGTCGAGCCACCCACCATCGCCAGCGGCCCCATAGGAACCACGGCCAACAGTGCGCAAATCCGGCTCAACCTGGACATAGACTCCAAAGGCCTGCCCGTTTTGGGAGATTTGCTGGATCTTCTGGGTTTGCGCATACAGCTGCCCATCAAGATCGACAGCGTGAGCGCCGATGCAACGCTCACCGCCACCTACTGCCCTGACCCCGACCGCGACAACCAGCCGTCCATCGATCTGGGGGTGGACTCGCGCGTGGCAAAAATCATCATCGGTCACCCTGAGCTCAATCCCACGGACCCAAAGAACCTTCTGATCAAGACGCCTCTGTCCCTGAATGTCCGAGGCCCGATCAGCACGACGGTACTGGCGACACGCAATGAAACCATGAACCTGATCGATGAAGAATCGCTGTGGACGAAAGTCAATCCCCTGTTGCTGGGGGATACCTTGGGTGCCCTCAGCGATACGATTTTCAAGCTGCTGGGCGGTCTGTTTTCCCCACCCTCACTGGGTTCGAGCTGGCAGGGCGGCAGTCTGGATGGAAGCGCACAACAAGCCCAGGACGCCCAGATCGCGATGCTCGCCAAAGCCTATCTGGAGAAAACCCAGGTCAATGGTTTCTACAACGTACCTGCCGTCATCGATTTGATGGTCAAGGGCTCAGGCACGCCAGGAAGTGAAGGCTATATAGGAACACTCGTCAAAAGCGATTTCCTGTTCGACAACGCCATTCCCACCAGTTGTTTCCTGGTCATCTGTCCACCGGATAAATGGACACAGGGCCACTTTTCAGAAGCCTTCAAGGCCTATACGACGGTCCCCTACGGCCTGTTGGATGCTCTTGGCATTTCGACACTGGGCAATGGCTACACCAGTTGCGCAGGCCTGTTGACAGCACTGCTGGCGGGCAACGCCTGTATTGAGGCCAATTTGAAAAATCTGCTCAAGAAGCAAATCGCCAATGTGAACATGACCGATGCAAACGCCCTGGTCGATTCCCTGAAGAATCCGAACTCCGACTCCGTGACTTGCAGCGGTGCACTCTGTGTGCTGCTCAAACCCATTTTGAATCCCATCAAATGGCTGCTCAATGGTCTTGGCGAAGCCCTTCTCTCGCCACTGCTGACCAAAGTACTGGGGCTTGAACTGGGCCGCAATGAAGTCAAGGCGCTGGACGTCAAGTGCAATTCCGCCCAACTGGTGTATTAAATGAAGCAGACCCCCGCATGCGTGGACAACAAGGAACAGCAACGTGAATCAAGGTGATCTTGTCATCTACGTCTGGGAAGGCCAAGCCGATATTGCCGAGCGGGTAGAGCGCTGCATGCTCAATATGGATGTGGGCGTGGTGCGCGCCGATGGCTTGAACCTGCCGGCGGCCACGGCCGACAGCAGCAATGCCATTGCGGTGGTGAGCGTTTCGGTGCTCGAAGGCGCACGCTTCAACCGCCATCACATCGAAGGCACGTTTGGCGGAATGCCGGTGCTGTGGGTCAGCTCCAACCTGCGCGGTGCCAGCGCCGGCAGCTATCCCACCGAATACTCGCATGTGCTGCCATTCGACTTTACCGGCGCTGAGCTGCGTGCCATGCTGGCGCGCATATTGCAGCGCCTGCAAAGCACCCAGCACCAGCCTCAGCGCTCGGACGAAATCATCGCCGTCGCCGATTGCATGCTCAGCCTGTTGCATGACGTGGACACTTTTGCCGACTGTGAACACAGCGTGCTCATCACCGGCGAGACCGGCACGGGCAAGGAGCGCATCGCCGAGCTCCTGCATGTGCGCAACACCCACTACGGCCAGGGGCCGTTTGTGGTGGTCAACTGCGGAGCCATCCCTGACGGCTTGTTCGAATCGCTTTTCTTCGGCCACGCCAAAGGCTCGTTTACCGGCGCCGTGACCGCGCACAAGGGTTTCTTCGAGCAGGCCAGCGGCGGCACGCTGTTCCTGGACGAAATCGCCGACCTGCCGCTGTACCAGCAGGTCAAGCTGCTGCGGGTTCTGGAGGAGCGCACCGTCACCCGGCTGGGATCGGTCTCGCCCGTGCGGCTGGACTTCCGGCTGGTGGCCGCCACCAACAAGCCATTGCGCGAGCAGGTGCATGCCGCCAAGTTCCGCGCCGACCTGTTCTTCCGTCTGGCGGTCATCGAGCTGCAGATTCCCAGCCTCGAGGAGCGGGGCGAAGCCGACAAGCTCGCCATCTTCAGCAGCATCCTGTGCAAGGTGGTGGGCAACGAGCTGATGGCGCAACTCGGCGAGCCGCCCTTTTTCATTCTCGATGCCGTGGCCCAGATGTACTTTCCCGGCAACGTGCGCGAGTTGCGCAATCTGACCGAGCGCATAGGCGTGGCCGCCCGTCAGACGCAAGACTGGCTGGCAGGAGGCGCCACCGAGCGCATTCTGCGCCAGGCACAAAGTCTGTCCGCGGTCACCATACCGCTTGCGGCAAGCGCCAACGAGCAAACACCTCCCAGCCGCGCCAACTGGGACCAGGAAGAGCGCAACCGCATCATCGCCACCTTGGGGGCCAATGACTGGAAGCGCCAGAACACGGCCGCCCAGTTGGGTATCAGCCGCAAAGTGCTGTGGGAAAAAATGCGCAAATACCAGATCAGCGACGGAGAGCCCGAAGTGCCTCTGGCCATCAGCGTCGCAGCCGATGCAGCCGATGCAGAGCTAGATACCGAAACTAACGCCAGCCAGGTTCTGACTGGCCAATGAAGCCTGCGGCCTT
>JAMNYN010000541.1 GCA_023622805.1 Pseudomonadota bacterium
GCCTTGCTCGCCGTAAGCGACGCAGTGAGCGACTACGGCTGGACTTTTCTGGGCATCGCCGTGCTGGAGGCGCTGGCCGGCCGTCGCCTGCTGCGCAACCCGACCACGCGCGAGCGCTTCGACGCGGCCTGGTTGCGGCTGCCGCTGATCGGTCGCCTGGCGCGCAGCTACAACGCCGCGCGTTTTGCCAGCACCCTGGCCATGCTGGCCGGCGCCGGCGTGCCGATCCTCAAGGCCTTGCAGGCCGCGGCCGAAACACTGAGCAACCGCGCGCTGCGGGCCGACGCGCTGGATGCGTTGGTGCTGGTGCGCGAAGGCGCGCCACTGGCTTCGGCGCTGGCGCAGAAGAAACGCTTTCCCGGCCTGCTGGCCATGTTCGCGCGCCTGGGCGAGCAGACCGGCCAGCTGCCGGTGATGCTGCAGCGCGCCGCCAACCAGCTGTCGACCGAAGTCCAGCGCCGCGCCATGCACATGGCCACCATCCTCGAGCCCCTGCTGATCGTGGTCATGGGCATGGTGGTGATGCTGATCGTGTTGGCCGTGCTGATGCCCATCATCGAGCTCAACCAGTTCGTCAAATGAAGCCTGCCTGGAGCCGTACATGACCGTGACCCTGGATGACAAGCTCGTCGTCGCCATCTCGTCGCGCGCCCTGTTCGACTTCGAGGAAGAAAAC
This sequence comes from Pseudomonadota bacterium, assembly GCA_023622805.1. Classification (GTDB taxonomy): domain Bacteria; phylum Pseudomonadota; class Gammaproteobacteria; order Burkholderiales; family Burkholderiaceae_C; genus Comamonas; species Comamonas bellezanensis. The sequence goes on from JAMNYN010000541.1 coordinate 677, forward strand.
CGGCTGTTCGAGCACAGCGACGCCGCCACCTACCTGCAGCTGCAGCGCGAGCGGCTGGAGTTGCCCGCGCAGCGCGGGATTGCGTTCTCGCTGGTGCAAAAACTGCTGGCCTTCAACACGCCAGAGCAGCAGCGCGTGGAAGTGGTGATCCTGTCGCGCAACGACCCGGTGAGCGGCCTGCGCGTCTTTCACTCGGCCGAGTCCGCGGGCATTGCGCTGCAGCGCGGCGTGTTCACCCAGGGGCGTCCGCCCTTCGGTTACCTGCGACCGCTGGGCGCGCATTTGTTTTTATCGGCCAACGCCGAGGATGTAACCGAAGCGCTGCGCCTGGGCTACCCCGCGGCCCATGTGTTCACGGAGTCGGCCCAGGCCAGCCAGGCCCACCCGCACGAAGTGCGAATTGCTTTCGACGGCGACGCCGTGCTGTTTTCCGACGAAGCCGAGCGCGTATTCCAGGCCCAGGGCCTGGAAGCCTTCCAGCGCCACGAAACCGACAAGCGCGGCCAGCCCCTGCCCGACGGGCCGTTCAAGCCGCTGCTGAGCGCCCTGCACCGGCTGCAGCAGATCCATGTGCCCGGCATGCGCATACGCACGGCCCTGGTCACTGCGCGCAGCGCCCCGGCGCACAAGCGCGCCATACAGACGCTGATGAGCTGGAATATCGCCGTCGACGAAGCCATGTTCCTGGGCGGACTGGGCAAGGGCGCGTTCCTGCGTGAATTCGAGCCCGATTTCTTTTTTGACGACCAGACCGGCCATGTGCGCAACGCGGCCCGGCATGTGCCTTCAGGCCATGTGCGCAGTGCAGCACCAGAAACAGTTGCAACCAGCCGCAAGCAGCCGCCCTTGGGGTGATTGCGCGGACCTGAGTCAGGTCGGGCCCGCCATGGCACCATTCCATGCTATGGCCCATTTTCTTTCCCCTCTCCCCCTGCTCGGCGCACTGGCCCTGGCGGGCGCCTGCAGCCTGGGCTGGGCCCAGACTGCTTCCACCGACGGTGCCGCGCCGCTGAGCAAAGGCGAAATCAAGGCCCGACGTGATTTCCAGCTGCTGGATTTCAACAAGGACGGCAAGCTCAGCCGCGCCGAAGTGGGGCTGTTCCCGCGCCTGGCCGCGGCGTTCGACACGGCCGATACCGACAAGGACGGATTCGTGTCCTTCGAAGAAGTGGAAGTGTTTACCCAGCACTACCGCGCCGAGCGGGACCAGGCCAAGGCAGCCGCGGCCAAGGCCCAGGCGGCACCGCCCACCGAATAAGGCTCAGAGGCCGTTGGTGCGCTTGGTTTTGGGCTCGGAATACGTCAGCGGCTCGTCCTTGACCTGCAGCTGATTGCGCTCGATCTCGTCGGTCTTGCTGACCTGCTGGGATTGATCGACGGCCATGGCGCTGGCGCGCCACATCGACTGGATGACTTCCAGCAAATGCTTGTAAATCGGCTCCTTGGGCGGCTCTTCGACCTCCTCGGCCTGCTTTTTCTCTTTGACCATGGTCCAGTCGCGGTTGGACTGGTCCGGGGCCGAAGGCTTGTCGGGTTCGCGCACGATGGCACCTTCACCCAGGCGGTCCATGGACTCGACGGCATTCGCCGGATTGATCGGTCGCACGGGCACGGTGCCCGAAGCGCCGGTGGAATACAAATCAGCGCCGTGGGGCCGCCAGGCAGACGATCGATCGGCAGGTGTAATTTGCATGGCAAGTCCCTCGGTGGCTCAAAGACATAGGCGAATGGCGGAAAAAACCCGCATCGCTCTGTTTATCGACAGCACTGTCGGAAACTAAAGGAAATTCCGAAAAAAACCAATTTTTTTCTTCGACTTTTTTCTTGCCCCAGCGGAAACCCAAGCGGCATGCGCCCCGACTGCTATAGAAATCGTCCAAGCAAACGCTGGGAATGCCGGTCCAGCGCGGTCGTATCGGGAATCGAGAACTGCACGGCATCGCTGCCGGAAATGCGCAGCCGGGTGCGGCCGTGGAGCTTGCGAATGTCTTCTTCGGCCTTGAGCACCAGCTGGGTCGGCCCCCGGTCGGTGTCGACCTGCCAGGTGCTGGGCGTGGAATAACCCGAGACGCTGCGGATTTTCAGGATGGTGGGCACGAATTCGCGCACCGCCAGGTCTTGCTCGATCAGCGTCCGCGCGGCGGCGGGCAGCTGGTTCATATGCGCCACCCACAGCGCTTCCTTGCCGTCGCTGCGCACCAGCGACAGGCCTTCCTCGGGCGCGGCCATGGGAAAGGCGCGCACCGGCACCACGCCCGCATGGCGCGTGCCGTCGGCCAGCGTCAGCACCAGGGCGCCATGGGCGTCGCGCTGCAAAGCAATGTCCAGCGGGGTCTCAACAAATGTTTCGCTCATGGCTCAATCCTTGGAAAGCGGAGTTTGCAGCACCAGACCCGCGGCCTGCGCATCTTCTTCGGCGCGGCGTGCCTGGGCTTCGTACAGCCGCCAGTAGGCGCCGCGCAGCGCGATGAGTTCGTCGTGCGGGCCGACTTCGACGATTTCGCCGCGGTCCATCACCACCAGGCGGTCGGCCTTGCGCAGGGTCGACAGGCGGTGGGCAATGGCGATCGTGGTCCGGCCCTGGACCAGGTTGTCCAGCGCTTTCTGGATTTCCTTTTCGGTCTCGGTGTCCACCGCCGACGTGGCTTCGTCGAGGATCAGAATGCGCGGATCGATCAGCAGCGCACGCGCAATGCTGATGCGCTGGCGCTCGCCGCCCGACAGGCTCTGGCCGCGCTCGCCGACCAACGAGTCATAGCCCAGCGGCAGGCGCAGGATGAACTCATGGGCATGGGCCGCGCGGGCCGCGGCGACGATTTCGGCGCGCGTGGCCTCGGGCTTGCCATAGGCGATGTTTTCGGCAATCGTGCCGAAGAACAGAAAGGGCTCCTGCAGCACCAGGCCGATATTGCGGCGGTAGTCGGACACCGACATGCGACGCACATCCACGCCGTCGAGCTGGATGGAGCCTTCGGTCACGTCGAAGAAGCGGCAGATCAGGTTGACTAGCGTGCTCTTGCCCGAACCGCTGTGGCCCACCAGGCCAATCATTTCGCCGGGCTTGATATGCAGGTCCAGGTGCTTGATCACGCTGCGGCTGCCGTAACGAAAGCCCACATCTTCCATGGTGATCGCGCCCTGGACCTTGGCCAGTTTCACGGGATTCGCGGGCTGGGGCACGTTGCTCACGTGGTCCAGAATGTCGAAGATGCGCTTGGCGCCGGCCGCAGCCTTCTGCGTGACCGAGACAATGCGGCTCATCGAGTCCAGACGGCTGTAGAAACGGCCGATGTAGGCAATGAAGGCCGTCAGCACACCGACGGTGATCGAGCCGTCCGCGACCAGATAGATGCCGAAGCCCCAGACGATGAGCAGGCCGATTTCCGTCAGCAGCGTCACGGTGGGCGTGAACAGCGACCAGGTCTTGTTGACCTTGTCATTCGCCTCCAGGTTGATCTGGTTGGCTTCGTGAAAGCGTGCGGCTTCGCGCTTTTCCTGGGCAAAGGCCTTCACCACGCGGATGCCGGGAATGGTGTCGGCAAGCACATTGGTCACTTCGGACCAGACGCGGTCGATCTTCTCGAAGCCCGTGCGCAGGCGGTCACGCACCGTGTGAATCATCCAGGCGATGAAGGGCAGCGGCACCAGGGTCACCAGCGCCAGCCAGGGGTTGATGGAGAACAGGATGACCGAAGTCATCACGATCATCAGCACATCGGTGACGAAATCCAGCGCGTTGAGCGACAGAAAGAGGTTGATGCGGTCCGTTTCAGCACCGATACGCGCCATCAGGTCACCAGTGCGCTTGCTGCCGTAGTAATCCAGGGACAGCGTCAGCAGGTGGTTGTAAGTGGTGGTGCGCAAGTTCGCGCCGATCCGCTCGGACACCTTGGCCAGCACAAAAGTGCGCCCCCAACCCAGCGCCCAGGCCAGCAAGGCCGAGACCAGCAGCGCGCCCAGATAGAAAGTCACCAGGCTGGAATCGATCTTCTCGCCGTTCTGGAACGGAATCAGGATCTTGTCCATCAGCGGAATCGTCAGGTAGGGCGCGACCAGCTGCGCGGCCGTCGTGGCCAGCGTCAGCAGAAAGCCCAGCAGCAGCTGGCCTTGGTAGGGTTGGGCAAAACGCCACAGGCGCAGCAGCACCCAGGTCGACGTCTGGGGGGCCTGCTGGCGCGCGCAGGCCGGGCATTCGTCGGTATTGGGCGGCAGGGAGGCGTGGCAGACGGGGCAATGCGCGGCATCCTCGTCATCGACGGCGGCATAGACCTTCTGGCTGGCAATGCGCTCACGCTGGCGGTCGAACTGCTGCTGCAGCAGCACCATGGCCGCATGGTGCGTGAGCGTGCTGTGCCAACGCGCCAGCAATGCATGCGGGCTGTGCAGCTCCAGAACGCCCACGCCACCATGGTCATGCAGACGCAGGCTTTGATCGACAGCAAGTACCCACTCACTCCACTGCTTGGACTTGGGGTCGCAGGCCAGCAACCTGTCTTGCGTCAGCGCCAAAAGACCGCTACCGAACTGCAAATCAGCACTCAGGTCAACCGGAACGATGGCTAAAACGTTTTCATGGGAAGCGAGCTTGGCTCGCAGTTCGTCCCCCAGGGGGCCGGCAAAGACTGCCGAGGCGTCCACAGTATGGTGATGTTGCATGTTGGCTTATTTTCCTCCGCCGCTGGCGGCTTCAAGAGTCATGCGGAAACCGCACCGGCAAGGTGAGCGCGGCCGCGCCGGACACTCGATACATTTTGCTTAACGCGCGAGCCTGCATTTAGGCTGACAACCGTCACAATGCTCTGCATCCTGGACAGGAAGATCACAATCTTGTTCTCCCCCATTTTTATCCGCTGATCGACATGGCGAAATTCAACGACATCCAACTCTTGCGCACAACCTTCCTGCGTGGCCCCAGTGTCTGGACCTACCGCCCCGTTCTGGAGGTTTGGCTGGATCTGGGGGAGCTCGAAGACTATCCGTCCAACAAGATTCCAGGCCTCAACGAGCGCCTGACCAGTTGGTTGCCCGACCTGATCGAACACACCTGCGGCGTTGGCGTGCGCGGCGGCTTCATCCAGCGGCTCGAAGGCGGCACCTGGATGGGCCATGTGCTCGAACACGTGGTCATCGAATTGCTCAATCTCGCGGGCTTGCCGGCGGAATTCGGCCAGACCCGGGAAATTTCCCAGCGCGGCGTATACCGCATGGTGTTCCGCTGCCCCGAAGAAGCTGTGGCCCGCGTGGCCTTGGAAAACGGCCACAAGCTGCTGATGGCCGCCATCAATGACGAGGCCTTCGACACCAAGTCCGCGATCCGCGCCATCAAGACGGCGATCAACGACAGCTACCTCGGCCCCTCCACCGGCTGCATTGTCGATGCCGCGAGCGAGCGCCGCATTCCCCATATCCGTCTCAACGACGGCAATCTGGTGCAACTCGGCTATGGCGCCGCCCAGCGCCGCATCTGGACGGCCGAGTCGGACCAGACCAGCGCGATTGCCGAAGGCATTGCCCAGGACAAGGATTTCACCAAGCGCCTGCTGTCGGCCTGCGGCGTGCCCGTGCCCGAAGGCCAGATCGTGGCCAGCCCCGAAGAAGCCTGGGAATTGGCGCAGGACATCGGCTTTCCTGTCACCGTCAAGCCTTCCGACGGCAACCATGCGCGCGGCGTGACGCTGGAGCTGTACCACGAGGAAGACATCAAGGCCGCATTCGCCTTGGCCCAGCCCGAAGGCTCGGACGTGATCGTCGAGAAGTTCATCGACGGCGTGGAGCACCGCATCCTGGTCGTGGGCGGCAAAGTGGTCGCCGCCACCAAGGGCGAAACCGTCAGCGTCTACGGCAACGGCACAGCCACCCTGGGCGCGCTGGTGGAAGTACTCAACCAGGACCCACGTCGCGGCCCGGAGCAGGAATTCCCGCTGGACTGGATCAATCTGCAAGCCGGTGCCGTGAAGCTGGAACTCAACCGCCAGAAGCTGACACCCGACTCGGTCATTCCCAAAGGCCAGGCCGTGCTGCTGCAACGCAACGGCAACATGGCGATCGACTGCACCGACGACGTGCACCCGGACGTCGCCTACTACGCCACGCTGGCCGCCAAGATCGTGGGCCTGGACATCGCCGGCATGGACATGATCCTCAAGGACATCTCCCAGCCCATGCAAGGCCAGGGCGCGATTCTGGAAGTCAATGCCGGCCCCGGCCTGCTGATGCACCTCAAGCCCACCAGCGGCACGCCCCGCCCCGTGGGCATGGCGATCGCCGATCACCTTTTCCCCCGCTCGGAAGAAGACAAGGATGCGGGCCGCATTCCCGTGGTGGGCATCGTGGGCACGCGTGAAAACGCCTTCATCGCCCGCCTCGTCGGCTGGTTGCTGCAACTGTCGGGCAAGCGCACGGGCGTGGCCAGCAGCGAAGGCATGTTCCTGGCCAACCGCCAGACGCAAAAGACCAATACCGCCAACTGGGCTGGCGCCCACCGCCTGCTGACCAATTGCCTGGCCGAGGCGGCCGTGATCCAGACCACGTCGCGCTCCATCCTCGAGGAAGGCCTGGCCTATGACCGCTGCCTGGTCGGCGTGGTCACCGACATGCAAGGCTACGAAACGCTGCCCGACCATGATGTGAGCGAGCCCTCGCAGATGCGCCGCGTGATCCGCACCCAGATCGACGTGGTCCTGGCCCATGGCGCCGGCGTGTTCAATGCCGACCTGCCCGAAGTGGCGGAACTCGCCGAGCTGTGCGATGGCGAAGTGATTTTCTACACGCAGGATGCCGGCAACGCCATCGTCGCGGCTCACCGTCAGAGCAAGGAAGGCGGTCGTGCCGTGCTCGTCAAGGGCCGCCAGGTGGTCCTGGCCACGGGTGGGCAAGAGCGCGTGCTAGGCACGCTGGAAGCACTGGCGCTGGCCAACGGCCAACGCCCCGACACGGCTGCGCTGCTGGCCGCGATTGCCACCGCCTGGGCGCTGGATATCTCGCCCGACCTGATAGGCGCCGGCATCAAGACTTTTGAATACACCGTCTGATTGCACGCAAACCACGATGACATGCACGCGCGGCTGCTCCCGAGCCAGCCCGCCATCTGAAAGAACCCATATGCAGATCACCCGCATCCGAGCCTTGCGTGGCCCCAACCTCTGGACCCGTAGCACCGCCATTGAAGCCATCGTGCAGTGCGAAGACAACGAGCAGCTGTACACCGCCATTGACGGCTTTGAAGACAAGCTGCGCGCGCGCTTCCCCAGCATTGCCCCGCTGCAGCCCCACGGCGCAGCCCAGCGCCTGTCGCTGGCCCATGTGCTCGAAGTCGCCGCCCTGTCGCTGCAAGCCCAGGCGGGCTGCCCCGTGACCTTCAGCCGCACGCACGAGACGCTGGAACACGGCACGTTCCAGGTGGTGGTGGAATACACCGAGGAAGCCGTCGGCAAGCTGGCCATGGAAAAGGCGCAGGAACTGATCCTGGCCGCGCTCAGCGACAGCGCTTTCGACGCCGAAACCACGATTACCGAACTGCGCGAACTCGACGAAGACGGACGCATAGGCCCGTCCACCGGCGCCATCGTCGATGCGGCCGTGGCCCGCGGCATTCCGTTTCGCCGTCTGACTTCCGGCTCGCTGGTGCAGCTGGGCTGGGGCTCCAAGGCCCGCCGCATCCAGGCCGCCGAGCTGGACATCACCAGCGCCGTGGCCGAATCCATCGCCCAGGACAAGGACCTGACCAAGCGCCTGCTGCATTCGGCCGGCGTGCCCGTGCCGCTGGGCCGCCCGGTCCAGTCCGTGGACGAAGCCTGGGAAGTCGCGCTCGAAGTCGGGCTGCCCGTCGTGGTCAAGCCCCAGGACGGCAACCAGGGCAAGGGCGTGACGGTCAACCTGACCGAACGCAGCCAGCTCGAAGCCGCCTATGCCGCGGCCGTCGAATACGGCACGGTGATGGTCGAGCGCTTCCTGCCCGGCCATGACTTCCGTCTGCTGGTCGTGGGCGGCCAGCTCGTCGCCGCCGCCCGCCGCGAGCCGCCTCAGGTGCTCGGCGACGGCCAGCACACGATCCGCGAACTGGTCGACATCGTCAATCTGGACCCGCGCCGCGGCTCGGGCCATGGCACGGCGTTGACGAAGATCCGCCTGGACGACATCGCCATCGGACGCATCGCCAGCGAAGGCCTGACACCGGATTCCGTGCCCGCCCAGGGCCAGCGCGTGGTGCTTCGCAACAACGCCAACCTGTCGACCGGCGGCAGCGCCACCGACGTGACCGATGACGTGCACCCCGAAATCGCCGCGCGCGCCGTCGAGGCGGCGCAAACCATCGGCCTGCACATCTGCGGCGTCGACGTGGTCTGCGAAACCATGCTGCGCCCGCTCGAAGAGCAAAACGGCGGCGTGGTCGAAGTCAACGCCGCGCCCGGCCTGCGCATGCACCTTGCGCCCTCGTTCGGCAAGCCGCGCAATGTCGGCGTGCCCATGGTCGACGAACTGTTCGCCCATGATCAGAACGGCCGCATCCCCGTGATCGCCGTCACCGGCACCAACGGCAAGACCACCACCGCGCGCATCATCGGCCACCTGTTCGCGGCCCACGGCCTGCGCGTGGGCATGACCAATACCGATGGCGTCTACGTCAACGGCCGCCAGATCGACAGCGGCGACTGCTCGGGTCCGCGCAGCGCACGCAATGTGCTGGCCCACCCAGAAGTCGATGCGGCCGTGCTGGAAACCGCGCGCGGCGGCATTTTGCGCGAAGGCCTGGGCTTTGACCGCTGCCAGGTCGCCGTGGTCACGAATGTGGGCGAAGGCGACCACCTGGGCCTGAACTTCATCACCACCGTCGAAGACCTGGCCGTGCTCAAGCGCGTGATCGTGCAGAACGTCGCGCCCACGGGCTACGGCGTGCTCAACGCCGCCGACCCGCATGTGGCCGCCATGGCCAGCGTCTGCCCCGGCAAGGTGATCTACTTTGCGGCCGACCGCCACCATCCGGTGATGGCCACCCACCGCGCCCAGGGCAACCGCGTGGTCTATGTCGACGGCGATGCCATCGTCGCCGCCGAAGGCTCGTGGCGCGAAACCATTTTGCTGCGCGATGTGCCCATCACGCGCGGCGGCAGCATCGGCTTTCAGGTCGAGAACGTGATGGCCGCCACGGCCGCGGCCTGGGGCGCCAACCTGCCCTGGGAAACCATTCGCCGCGGCCTGTCGGGCTTTGTCAACGACAGCGACAACGCGCCCGGCCGCTTCAATGTGATGGACTACCGCGGCGCCACCGTCATCGCCGACTACGGCCACAACCCGGACGCCATGCGCGCCCTGGTCCAGGCTGTCGAAGGCATTCCGGCCAAGAAGCGCAGCGTGGTCATCAGCGGCGCCGGCGACCGCCGCGACCAGGACATCACCGAGCAGACCAAGATCCTGGGCCATGCTTTCGACGACGTGGTGCTCTACCAGGATGCCTGCCAGCGCGGCCGCGCGGACGGCGAAGTGCTGCGCCTGCTGCAGCAAGGCCTGACCGGTGCCAGCCGCACCAACTATGTGACCGAGATCCAGGGCGAATTCAACGCCATCGACCATGCGCTCGCGCGCCTGCAGCCCGGCGACCTGTGCCTGGTGCTGATCGACCAGGTCGAGGAAGCGCTGGCCCATCTGCAAAAACATGTAGATGACGCTGCGGGCACCGCAGCGCCCTGAACGCCGGCGCGAATGGTACAAAGGGGGCACTGCCCCCTTTTTTCATTTCTGTCCACCATGCACCACAAACCGCTCAAATTCCTGTTGTTCCTCGCCCTGGCCGGCTGCGGTGCCGCCCAGACCGAAACCATTGGGTCGGTGGACACGGTCTTCAAGATTCTCGGCCCCGACCACAAGATCGTGGTCGACGCCTATGACGACCCCAAGGTGCCTGGCGTGACCTGCTACGTCTCGCGCGCCAAGACCGGCGGCATCAAGGGCGGACTGGGCCTGGCCGAAGACCGCGCCGAAGCCTCGATCAGCTGCCACCAGACAGGGCCCATCCAGATCACCGAGCCGTTGCGCCAGCAGGACGAAGTCTTCAGCGAACGCATTTCGCTGCTGTTCAAGCGCCTGCGCGTGGTGCGCATGGTCGACATCAAGCGCAACACCCTGGTCTACATGACTTATTCCGACCGCGTGATCGAAGGCTCGCCGCAAAACAGCGTCACGGCCGTGACCGTGCCGCAGGGCACGCCCATCCCGCTCAAGAAATAAGCTGCAGTCCGGGCGGCAGGCTTTCGCCAAAGCTGCGCCGCTGCTCGGCGGCGTCGAGTTCCACCACGCCGGCCACCATGGCCTGCCAGACGGCGGGCGCACCCACCTGCTGCAGGCGTTCCGCTATCTGCGCGCGCTGCGCGTCGCTCAAGTCGCGCGCGCGGTCGCCGGTCATGCGCGCCATTTGCACGGCGGCGAACATGGCGCTGTCGTTATGGCGCCAGTCCTGGGCCAGCACGGCTTCCAGGAACGGATCCAGCTGCTCGGGCGGAATGATCTGGTGCGCGCCCGCGGGGCTCAGCGGCACGCGGCTGCAGATGCGTCCCAGGGCCCACCAGGTCTGCACCGACTCGCCGGGCTTGCGCAGACGCTCCAGCATCCACTGCCCCATCTCCAGCCGATAGGCCCAGGGCACGTTTTCCAGCACGGCAAACAGCCGCACCATGTCGTCGTAGCTGCCCAGCGCCGACGCCTTGCCCTGCGCGCGCTGGCCGGCCTGCTGCATATGGCCGGCGACGTCTTCCAGCAATTGCATCTGCAGGGCTTCACTCAGGCCCGCGGCCGCACGCCGCCAGAAAATCCACCATTCGGCCCAGTTGCCGCTGTCCTGCGGGTGGGCAATGCCCTGATCGTGCAGCGCCCAGACCTGGGCCATTCGCCAGTCGTCGAGTTCCGCGCCCACGCCCGGGCGCAGGCAGTAGCCCGCGAGATTGAGCCAGCTGCGCTCATGCTCGGGCGTGCGCCGGCGGCGGCGCGCGCGCGCCAGCAGCGCGTCGAACAGCGTGCGCAGCAGCGCGAGGTCCCAGCTTTCGCGCGCCCCCAATATCTTTTCCAGCGCCGTGCGCAACTGCTTCACTTCCTTCGTGGCCACGCTCTGGTCGTGGCTGCCGAACACGCGCTCGATCTGCGCGATCGCGCGATCCAGTGCAGCATGGACTGGATCAGTTTCCTTGGCTTCGACTGCCCCGCGCACCGCAAACACCAACGGCCAGGTCTGCGCCGGGTCCTGCACGGACACGCACCGCACTTCCAGCGTGCCGACTTCGGTCATCGTTGCCTGCAGCAGGACTTCCACCTGGGCGCGTTCGCGGCCCGGCGGCGCCGGCAGCACGGCGGTGAGCGGCGGCAGGTGCACCAGATCCTCGCCCGCCAGATCGCGGACTTCGCCGGCCCGCACCTGGCCCAGCGCCGTCGATGCCAGCAGGTGAAAGCGCACGGCCTGGCCCAGGCGCAACGAAAAACGCTGGTCGGCCAGGCGCTGGGCCACGCCTTCTTCGCTGCCCTGGGGCAGGATGCAGATGACGCGCAGGTGGCTGTCGTCGGTGTCCAGGCGCAGAAAATAGCTGCGCGCCGAACCGCCGCCGATGCGCAGGCCGCGCGCTGCGGCGGTGGGCTGGCCGCGCTGGGCGCGCTCCAGTCCATAGGCCACGGCGCCGCGCGCCACGGCCCAGTCGGGGTGTTCATTGACCAGCACGCGCAGCGGTGCGCCGCGCCACTGCACCAGTTGATCGACCACGCGCTGCGCAATCGCCGGGCTGTGGAACACGCCGCCGTTGAACAACACGCTGTCGGGCATGCGCGCATGGGCGGCCAGAAAAGCCGCGAGATGGCGCGTGATGGCCGCGTCAAAGGGATAGGGCAGCCCCCAGGCCAGCAGGCCGGCCTGGCGCTGCTGCGGCCGCGCGTCGGCGGGCTGCAGCGGGAAGAATCCATCGAGCAGCCGTTGCTGCACGGTATCGCGGCGCAGTTGCGCCGAACGCGCACCGCCCATCAACTGCGTGCCGCTGCCCAGCAGCGTAACCGTGACGGCTTCGGGCGCGTCGCCCGCCAGCAACTGCTCCTTGGCGACGCGGCAGCGCTGCACCAGTTGCGCAAAGCGTGCGGCCGACAGACGCGGCTGGGGCGCGGCCATTTCCGCTTCAAGTCCATGGGCCAGCGCCAGATCCATGTTGTCGCCGCCCAGCATCAGGTGCGCGCCCACGCCGCGGCGCGTGAGTTCGGGCAGGCCGTCCGTCGCCTTGACCTGCACCAGGCTCAGATCGGTCGTGCCGCCGCCGATATCGACGACCAGCAGCCATTCCGTGCCCTGCAAGGCTTGGGCCACCTGCGCCGACTGCATCAGCAGCCAGTCGTGCAGCGCGGCCTGCGGTTCTTCGAGCAGGCGCAGCGGCGGCAGACCGGCCAGTTGCGCGGCTTCCAGCGTCAGCGCGCGCGCGCCTTCGTCAAACGACGCCGGCACCGTGAGCACCAGCTCCTGCTGCGCCAGCGGCGCGTCGGGAAACTGCGCATCCCAGGCGGCGCGCAAATGGGCGAGGTAGCTCGCACTGGCCTGCAGCGGCGAAATCTTCTGCACGCCTTCGGCAGCGCCCCAGGGCAGGATGGGGGCCGCGCGATCCACGCCCGCATGCGACAGCCAGCTCTTGGCACTGCTCACCAGCCGCCCCGGAACCTGCGCGCCCAGGTCCTGGGCATAGCGGCCGAGCAGCGCCGGCGCGGCGTCATTCGCATACAGCGGGGGCCAAGGCTGATTCCAAGTTTCTGGCGCGAGTTCGCCATCACCCGCCTGGTAGCGCAGCGACGGCAGCAGCGGCGTGGCCGCGATTTCGGCCGTGGACACGCGCTGCGCGACCGGCAGCAGCGCCACCCCGGCACTGCCATCGGCGGGCGCATAGGCCAGCAGCGTATGGCTGGTGCCCAGGTCAATGCCGACGATGTACTGCGGTGACATTAGCGCACTCCCGTGATCAGATCAGCAATTCATGGTGCTTGCACCAAAAACTGGCGTGGCCCAGCAAGGGGACACCAAGCAAGGGCCGCCCCGCAGCGATGGTGTCGCCCCCCTCCACCGAAGGATGAGAGGGGGGAGTCGCGAAGCGGCTCAGGGGGTGCTTTACACATCCTTGCGCACATCGAATTCCACCTTCCAGCGTTCATCGCTGCCCAATGGAACGGCATGCAATTCCAGCGTGCCGATATCGGTCACGCTGGCATGCAAACGCACGGCCACCACTTCGCCGGGCGCGCGGCCCTGGGCTGGTAGATGGATTTCGATTTCCTGCAGTTCGACCAGTTCGTCGGGGCCCCAGAAGTCGAGCAGGCTGCCGACTTGGTCGTTGCGCCGCACGGACGAGCCGAAGAAGCGCAGCCGCACGGGCTCGCCCACCACCAGGCCGAACTCCTGGGCGTCGAGGGTCACTTCAGTGCCCTCTTCCATGCCGAAGGGCGCCAGGCACAGCGCCGAAATCGGTGGCTCCATGCCGGGAATGGCGGGCATGTTCGATTCCACGCCCACGTAATACGACTGCGCCGCGCCACCGCGAATGCGCACGCCGCGGCCTTGGCGCACATAGCCGAAATAGGCCGCGCCGCGGGCCACGGCCAGGTCCAGATCGGCACCGTCCAACAGCCGTGCGGGCGCCGCGCCTTCGGCGGCCAGCCAGCCATTGAGCACCGTCAGCAGACGCTCGGCGATCAGACCCGACTTGAGCACACCGCCGTTGAACAGCACGGCCGAAGGATGCAGGAACCCGGCGCCCGCGGGCTGCGTGCCCTGCAGGCCTTCAATGGCTTCGGTGGCACCGGCCTGGCGCGTCAAGAAGGCCGCGAGGTGGCGGGTGACGGCCGCGTCCTGCGCATAGGGCAGGCCCAGCTGGGTCAGCGCCGCGCGCGCCCGGGTGAGCGGCTTGTCGCTGACAGCGACCTGCGGGAAAAAGCCTTCGACCAGGAGTTGCGTGAGTTCTGCGCGCGTAACTTCGGTGCGCACCGAGCCGCCGATCAGCTTGGAGCCGCGGCTGGGCACGACCACCGGCACGCTGTCCAGCGACGCATCG
>JAMNYN010000071.1 GCA_023622805.1 Pseudomonadota bacterium
ATTATCCTGAACAAATGAATATTCTTTCCCCAAGGCTTCAGAGAATACTTTCTGATTGAAGCTCTCAAAGAAAAACCCTCGCTCATCCCCAAAAACCTTTGGCTCTATCAGCAAGATTTCCGGGATCTCCAGGGGCGTCACCTTCATGCGTTCACCTTCTCTTTCAGCAGACGCAGCAGGTATTGTCCGTAGCCGTTTTTCGCCATCGCCTGGCCCAGCTTTTCCAGTTGCGCGGCATCGATCCATCCCTGGCGAAACGCCAGCTCTTCGGGGCAGGCGACCTTCAGGCCTTGGCGGTTTTCCAGCGTGGCAATGAACTGGCCCGCCTCCAGCAAGCTTTCATGGGTGCCGGTATCGAGCCAGGCATAACCACGGCCCATGATTTCCACCTGCAACTGGCCTTTTTCAAGATACAGGCGGTTGAGGTCGGTGATTTCCAGCTCGCCGCGCGACGAAGGCTTCAGGCCCTTGGCCATCTCCACCACTTGTGCATCGTAGAAATACAGGCCGGTCACGGCGTAATTGCTTTTGGCCACGGCCGGCTTTTCTTCCAGCGACAACACCTTGCCGGAGCCGTCGAACTCGGCCACGCCGTAACGCTCGGGATCGTGCACATGGTAAGCAAAGACACTTGCGCCTTCTTCGCGCTTCTGGGCGCGTCCCAGCAAGGTCTGGAAATCGTGGCCGTAGAAAATGTTGTCCCCCAGCACCAGCGCGCTCGGTGCGCCGTCGAGGAACTTCTCGCCAATGATGAAGGCCTGGGCCAGTCCGTCAGGGCTGGGCTGCACGGCGTACTCGAGGCGCAGGCCCCATTGGCTGCCGTCGCCCAGCAGTTGCTCGAAGCGCGGCGTATCCTGGGGCGTGCTGATGATCAAAATTTCACGGATTCCCGCGAGCATCAGCGTGCTCAGCGGGTAATAGATCATGGGCTTGTCGTACACCGGCAGCAATTGCTTGCTGATGGCCAGCGTGGCCGGGTGCAGTCGGGTGCCGGAGCCGCCGGCGAGGATGATGCCTTTGCGTTGAGTCATGGTCTTTAGAGAATTTCTTGCAGCATGCGGGTCACCCCTTGCTGCCAATCAGGAAGCCGCAAGCCGAAGCGGGCTTGCAGCAGAGAAGTGTCCAGGCGCGAATTCAAGGGCCGCGCGGCCGGCGTGGGAAAGGCACTGGTAGGCACGGCGGCGATTTCCGTGGCCTGGATGGGCAATTCGGGGAGCAGACGGCGCGCGGTGTCGATCACGAACTGGGCGTAGGCATGCCAGCAGGTCTCGCCCGATGCCACCAGGTGGTACAGGCCCAGGTCCTGCGGCGAATGCTGCACATGGCGGATGGCATGGGCCGTGACATCGGCAATCAGATCGGCGCCCGTGGGCGCACCCCACTGGTCGGCAATCACCGTGAGTCGGTCGCGCTCCTGCGCCAGCCGCAGCATGGTCTTGGCGAAATTGCCGCCGCGTGCGGCATAGACCCAACTGGTGCGAAAAATCAAATGTCGGCAACCGCTCTCGGCGATCGCGCGTTCGCCTTCGAGCTTGGTGCGGCCGTAGACCGACAGCGGTGCCGTGGCAGCGCTCTCAGCGCGGGCCGTGCTGCCGCTGCCATCGAACACGTAATCGGTGCTGTAGTGCACCAGCAAGGCATTCAAGGCGGCGGCTTCGCGCGCCAGCCCCCCCGGCGTGGTTGCGTTGAGCAGATGCGCCAGATCGGGTTCGGCTTCGGCCTTGTCCACGGCCGTGTGCGCGGCCGCATTGACGATGACATCCGGGCGCAGGGCCCGCACCGTGCGGGCCACCGCCTCAGGGTCGGCGAAATCAGCGCCATGGGCCGTGCTGTGACGTCCCAGGGCGGTGACGTCACCGAGCACAGCCAGGCTGCGCTGCAGTTCCCAGCCGACCTGACCCGTGGGGCCCAGAAGAAGAATCTTCATGCGTTGGCGTATTGGGTTTGCACCCAGTCGCGATAGGCGCCGCTTTGCACCTGGGCCACCCACTGCGGATTTTCCAGGTACCACTGCACCGTCTTGCGGATGCCCGATTCAAAGGTTTCGGCCGGCTTCCAGCCCAGCTCGCGCTCGAGCTTGCGCGCATCGATGGCGTAGCGCCGGTCATGGCCGGGACGGTCCTTGACGTAGCTGATCTGTTCGCGGTACGACTGGCCGTCGGCACGCGGGCGCAACTCGTCCAGCAGGCTGCAGACGTGGTGCACGATATCGACGTTGGGCTTTTCATTCCAGCCGCCGACGTTATAGGTCTCGCCCAATCGACCGGCCTCGAGCACGCGGCGGATGGCGCTGCAGTGGTCCTTGACGTACAGCCAGTCGCGCACCTGCATGCCATCGCCGTATATGGGCAAGGGCTTGCCGGCCAGGGCGTTGACGATCATCAGCGGGATCAGCTTTTCCGGGAAATGCAACGGCCCGTAGTTGTTGCTGCAGTTGGTGGTCAACACCGGCAGGCCGTAAGTGTGGTGCCAGGCGCGCACCAGATGGTCGCTCGCGGCCTTGCTCGCGGAATACGGGCTGTTGGGCTGATAAAGATGTTCTTCGGTGAATGCCGGCGCCTGCGCATCCAGCGAGCCATAGACTTCGTCCGTCGACACATGCAGAAAACGGAAGTCCTGCTTGGGCGTCGCATCCAAGCCGTTCCAGTAGGCGCGCACCGCCTCCAGCAAGCGAAAGCTGCCGACGATATTCGTCTGGATGAAATCTTCCGGGCCGTGAATCGACCGATCCACATGGCTTTCCGCCGCGAAGTTGACCACGGCGCGCGGCTGGTGTTTTTGCAGCAACTCGGTCAGCAATGCGCTGTCGCCGATGTCGCCTTGCACGAACACATGACGGGCATCGCCTTGCAGGCTGGCCAGATTGTGCAAATTGCCCGCGTAAGTCAGTTTGTCGAGATTAACAACCGGCTCGTCATGCACTGAAAGCCAATCGAGTACGAAATTGGCACCGATAAAGCCAGCGCCGCCTGTGACCAGAATCATGGGTGGAATATGTAGATGCCTTTCGGCGAAGCTTTCAATTATCTCACCCGAATTCTGTCCGTGCGAACGAGGGTAGTCACCGACAGTAAGCATCTGCCGCGTGATGGGCCCACTTGAACCCCACCAGGACGCTGCGTGGCTTCCAGCCAACAAAGACAGCCCGCCCCCATAAACCCGGTACTTGTTAGGCCCAGCGCTACCGACAAATCCTCACAATTAAACGGCCCGCGGATCCCTGGCTGTCGCTCAGTCCTGCCAGCGCTGGCCGGCGATCACCAGCAAGCCGTCAAAAATCAGGTTGTCGACGAGTTCGAACGGACGCGACATGCTCGGCGCCATCTTCCAGCCCGCGCCACCCGCCATGATGCAGGCCGGCGCTTCGCCGCAGCGCGTGGCCAGATGCTGGTAAATGCGTTCGACGGCACCGGCGATGGCATAGGTACCGCCGCTGGTCAGTGCGTCGCTGGTGTTGGTGGGAAACAGCGTGACTTCGCCGGTGGGCACGTGCAAGCCGGCGGTGCCGGTTTCCAGCGCGCGCAGCATGATGCCGTGGCCGGGAAGAATCAGGCCGCCGAGAAAATGACCCTCGGTGTCCAGGGCATCGACGGTGACGGCCGTGCCGACCATGACCACCACCAACGGCCGCGCCGCGCCATGGGAAAGCACTTGATGGCGCGCGCCAATCATCGCTACCCAGCGGTCAGCCCCCAAACGCGTGGGATGGTCGTAACCATTGAAGACACCGGCTTCGGCCGCCGATGGAACCACCCACTGGGGCACTACGTCCCAATGCGCCATCTGCTCGATCTGCTGCTGCACACGGCGCATGACGGCATCGCCCGCGACCACACAGCCCAGCATGCGGTCGGGCGCGGGCAGTCCCGCCCAACCGGTTTCCGCCAGTTGGTCGATGTGCTCCAGGAATTCGGCGCCATGCGCCAGCAAAGTGGCGCCAGGATGCGCTGCGTCGTACAGCGCCCATTTGAGGCGGGTGTTGCCGACGTCGATGGCCAGAAAAGTCATGCGGCGGATTATGCGGAGTTTTTCCCTTGTTGGGCGTTTCAATCCGCCCGTAGGCGACACTTTGCTGCGACAGTGGTAAAGCTCCGCGGGCACTTATCCGACGCCGCAGGCCTGCAATTGACGTTAAAGTGAAAGCTCTTTGCTTTTCACAGGAGTCATCCCATGGGTCTTTTCAGTTTCATCAAGGAAGCCGGCGAGAAGTTGTTTGGAGGCAAGGATGCCCAGGCCGCACCGGCTGGCGGCGCGACGCAGGACGACTTGAACGCCAAGGCCGCCAGCGCTATCGAAAACTACATCGCCACGCAGAACCTGGGCGCCAGCGGCGTCAAGGTGACGTTTGACGGCTCCCAGGGCAAGGTCACGGTGACGGGCGATGCCCCGACCCAGGCGGCCAAGGAAAAAATCACCCTGTGCTGCGGCAACGTGGCCAGCGTGACGTCGGTGGACAACCAGATGAACGTCACCAACCCTGAACCCGAAGCCCAGTACCACGACGTGGTGCGCGGCGACACGCTGTCGGCGATTGCCAAGAAGTACTATGGCGACGCCAACAAGTACCCGGCGATCTTCGAAGCCAACAAGCCCATGCTGAGCAGTCCTGACAAGATTTACCCCGGCCAGAAGCTGCGCATCCCTGCGCTGTAATCGGCGATAGACACCACCACGGGCCTCAGGGCCCGTTTTTCATGGTGCGCGCCGCTCACTCACTGCCGCCAGGGCAGGCCCGCCAGGCGCCAGCCGCCGAGACGGCCGCGCTGGCCGTTCTCGTCGGCATCGCCTTCAAAGCCTTCGAGGATGTTGTAGGCCTCGAGGCCCAGGGCCGTGGCGCGCTGCGCCGCCGCCACCGAGCGCACGCCGCTGCGGCACAGCAGCACCACTTTCATGCCTTCGGGCACGGCGGCGCGCAATTGCGCATCGAAGTCGGCATTCGCCGCCATGCCCGGCCATTGCTTCCAGGCCACGGCCACGGCGCCGGGCACACGCCCGACCCAGTCGCGTTCGGCATCGGTGCGCACGTCGACCAGCACGGCATGGCCTTGCTGCACCCATTGCCAGGCCAGCGCCGCGGGCAGATCACCGGCGTAGCCATTGGCGGCGCGCACGCCAGCCGCTGGTGTCGAAGAATCGGGAATAGGAGAATCGGTCATGGCACGGACAGGCGAGCTGAAAACCACAGTCTCGCAGAACTGCGGCCCGGCATCCAGCGACTCCCCTGTTGATGTGTCCGAAAAAACGGGACCACGACAGCCCCCCTCCACCGCAGGTTGAGAGGGGTAAGCCGGGGCGGCCCAAGCCCCGTAGCCAGCGTGAGGGTATTTTTCTCAGCGTATGCATTGCGCGCAGGCTTTGAAACTGGCGCACCCCAGCAAGGGGGCAGCGAGGAAGGGCCGCCCCGCACCGAGGCTGCCGTCCCCCTCCACCGCAGGATGAGAGGGGGAAGCGGCGATAGCCGCTCAGGGGGTGAACTCCGTCTCACTCCACTGCGGCGCCGGCTGGTCGCGCAGTTGCTGGCGCAGCGCCCGGTAGTCGGGCAGCACGCCGGCCACCGTGGACCAGAAACGCGGGCTGTGGTCCATGTGGTGCAGGTGGGACAGTTCATGCACCACGACGTAATCGATGACTTCGGGCGCATAGTGCATCAACCGCCAGTTCAGCCGGATGGAGCCATCGCTGCGGGCGCTGCCCCAGCGGGTGCGCGCGCTGGACAGGCGCAGGCTGCGCCACTGCACGCCCAACAGGGGCGCAAAGTGGTCCAGCCGCTCGGCGAAGTGGCTGCGCGCGGCCCGCAACCACCAGGCATGGACCGCGGCGCGGATCTGCTCCGCTGACGCGCCCGCAGGCAACGGCAACTGCAGCACACACCCCGTGTCACACGGCAACAGGGCCGCTGGCGGGCGCTGCCCCGGCGCCAATGGCAGCAGGTGCAAGGACCGGCCCAGATAAGGCAGCTGCGCTTGCGCGTCCCAGGTGATGCGTGCGCTGAGCGACTGCTGGCTGCGCTGATGCTGCTCGGCCAGCTTGCGCACAATCCAGTCGGCCTTGTCCCGCAGCACGCGCTCGACGGCGCCATGGCCCACGCCCAGCGGCGCGCGCACCCGCAGGCCCTGGGCACACACGGTCATACCTATGCTGCGCCGACGACTGCGTTCCAGCAGGTAGCCGACGGCGACGCCAGCCAGCTGCAGTTGGTGGCTCGCCTGGGGATGGTGAAAAGCGACAGGCGACGGGGGCGGAGGCTCGGCGGCAGGCGCTGCGACCGGTGCGGGTGCCGCCGACGGCGCAAAGTCCAGTGCGGTTTGCAGCGGCAGCGGCGGTTCAGGCGGCGTCGATCGGCGCTGGCGCTTGACCAGTTGGCCGTCGACCAGAGGCACCTGGGGCGGGGCCAGCCAGTCCCAGGCACGTTGCAGCAAACCGGCCATGGCCCAGGCGCCTGCGCTTCAGCGGCGGTAGGCTTCTGGATCGAGGCGCTGCATTTCGCCTTCGATCCAGGCTTCGACTTCGGCCATCAGCTCGTCGTGCTTGCGGCCTGTGGTGTCGATTTGTGGGCCGACGCTGACGTCCACCACGCCGGGGTGCTTGATGAAAGCCTTGCGCGGCCAGCACTTGGCCGAAGTCACGGCCACCGGCACCACCGGCACGCCCGCCATGATGGCCAGGCGGGTCGCACCCGACTTGTACTCGCCCTTTTCACCCCGCGGTATGCGTGTGCCTTCGGGGAACATGATCACCCAGGTGCCCTGGGCCAGCAGGCGCTTGCCCTGCTCGACCACCTTGTGGAAAGCGCGCGAGCCCGCGGCCCGGTCGATGTGGATCATGTCCAGACTGCCGATCGACCAGCCGAAGAACGGCACCTGCAGCAGCTCTTTCTTGAACACATAGGCCAATGGGCGCGGCATGATGGCCGGCATCAGAAAGGTTTCGTAGGTCGACTGGTGCTTGACCAGCAGCACCACGCCTTGCAGCGGATCGGTGGGCAGATGCTCCATGCCCTGTACCCGGTAACGCACGCCCATGAACCAGCCGGCGCTGTCCACGCTCAGCTTGAGCCAGGCGCGCGCAATGCGGTAACGCGTGCGCGGCGATGCCCCGAACAGACGCACCAGCAAGATGGCCAGCGTATAGGGAATGCAGGTCACAGCCATCCAGAGCATGTGAATCACGGAGCGGATCAGTGGCATGGCGAAAATCAGTTCAAAAAGTTAAAAGGCAAGCCGCGCCCAGCGCCTGGGGCGGGGACTCGCGGCGCTCAAGGCGCGGTGCCCGGTGACATGGGCTGCGGCAGCGGTTCGGCAGGAACCAGTTGATCCAGCAGATCCGACAGACTGGCGTGCACCGCCACCCCCGAGGGGAAGTCCGACGGCAGCGGCTGGCCAGGCCGCAGCCCGGCCGCCGCGCCCGTACACACCAGATGCAGATGGGCACCCCATTGGGCCCCGGCCTGCAGATGGACCGCGCAGCTGCCTATCACCCAGGTCTCATCGGGCTCCGCACCATAGCGCTCGCCAATCTGGACCAGCAGGCCAGGCGCGGGCTTGCGACAGGCGCAGCCCTCCTCGGGCCTGTGCGGGCAGTAAAACACGGCTTCGATACGCGCACCGGCGGCCGCCAGTTCGCGGTGCATCTTGGCGTGCACGGCATTGAGCTCGGTCGTGTCCAGCTGTCCGCCGCCCACCCCAGGCTGGTTGGTCGCCACCACCACATGCCAGCCCGCGCGGTTCAGCCGCGCCACGGCTTCCAGTGCCCCCGGCTGGGCCACCCAGGCTTCGGGCGAGGTGATGAAGGCCTCATCGGCCAGGTTCAGCGTGCCGTCACGGTCCAGAATTGCCAGCTTCATGGTTGCTTTCCGTAAAGTCGATCGGCAGGACAGACCGTGACCGGCGCTCAGGCCGCCAGGCGCGACAGGTCGGCCACGCGGTTCATGGCTTCGTGCAGCGTGGCCAGCAGGCCCAGGCGGTTGGCCTTGAGCGCTGGATCTTCGGCGTTGACCATCACCTGGTCAAAGAACGCATCGACCGGCACGCGCAGCACGGCCAGGGTTTGCAGGCTGGCCGTGTAGTCGCCTTCGGCAAACTGGGCGTCGGCACGCGGCACGGCCGTTTGCAGCGCCTGGTACAGGTCTTTCTCGGCCGTTTCCTGCAGCAGGCCTGCATCGACCTTGGCTTGCACCGCGGCTTCGGCCTTTTTCAGGATGTTGCCAACCCGCTTGTTGGCCGCGGCCAGGGCCGGAGCTTCGGGCAGCGCGGCGAAGGCACGCACGGCATCCAGGCGCTTTTGCACGTCGGACAGGCGCTGTGGGCGCAGGGCCAGCACGGCATCGACCTGCTGGGCGCTGAAGCCCTGCTCGCGCAGATTGCCCGCCAGGCGGTCATAGATGAAGTCGGCCAGCGCCGGCGTGGCATCGCTGATCTTGTCGCCGAACGCGGGAATGGCGCTCACCAACAGGGTCTCGAGGTCCAGAGCCAGGTCTTTCTCGACCAGCATGCGGACCACGCCCAATGCATGGCGGCGCAGCGCGAACGGATCGCGGTCACCCGTGGGCAGGTTGCCGATGCCGAACATGCCGACCAGCGTCTCGAGCTTGTCGGCCAGGGCCACGACCACGCCGACGTCATTGCGCGGCAGTTCGTCGCCCGCGAAGCGTGGCTTGTAGTGGTCTTCGATGGCGTCGGCGACGTTCTGATCCAGGCCATCGTTGAGCGCGTAATAGCGGCCCATCGTGCCCTGGAGTTCAGGGAATTCGCCGACCATGTCGGTCACCAGATCGGTCTTGGCCAGCTGCGCGGCCAGATCGGCCTGACGCGCCAGGGCACTGTCGCCGAGCTGCTGCCCAATCGACTTGGCAATGGCGCGCACGCGGTCGACGCGCTCGCCCTGGGTGCCCAGCTTGTTGTGATAGACCACCTTGCCCAAGCCCTCGACGCGCGAAGCCAGCGTCTTCTTGCGGTCCTGGTCGAAGAAGAACTTGGCATCGGCCAGGCGCGGACGCACCACGCGCTCGTTGCCACCCACCACGGCGCTGGCATCGGCCGGGTTGATGTTGCTCACCACCAGGAACTGGTGGGTCAGCTTGCCGTCGGAAGCCAGCAGCGGGAAGTACTTCTGGTTGGCCTTCATGGTCAGAATCAGGCACTCCTGCGGCACGCCGAGGAATTCCTTCTCGAACTCGCAAATCAGCACATGCGGGCGCTCGACCAGGGCCGTGACTTCGTCCAGCAGGGCGGCGTCCTCGATGGGCCGCACGCCGCCGCCGACCTTTTCGGCCGCAGCCTGCAACTGGCGCGCGATTTCGGCGCGGCGCTCGGTGAAGCTCGCGATCACCGCGCCCTGCTCGGTCATTTGCCGCGCATAGCTGTCGGCGTTCTCAATGACCACGGGGTCCACGCTGGCCTCGAAACGGTGGCCGTGCGTGGCCGAGCCCGCCGTCAGGCCCAGAGCCTTGACACCCACCAGCACCTGCGTGCCGTGCAGCGCGACCAGGCCGTGGGCCGGGCGCACGAAGTTCACGCTGGTCCAGCCGTCCTGCAGCTGGTAGCGCATCACTTTGGGGATGGGCAGCTTGACAATGGCTTCGTCCAGGGCCTTTTGCAGGCCGTCGGTCAGCTGGGCGCCACGCGCCGTGCTTTCGAAGTACAGCACCTCGGCCTTGCCGTCGTGCACGCGCTGCAAACCGGCCACGGCCGATGCATCGGCGCCCAGGGCGGCGAGCTTCTTCAGCAGCGCAGGCGTGGCCTGGCCGTCGGCCGTCAGGCCCACGCTGGCCGGCATGAGTTTTTGCGACACTGCCTTGTCGGCTGCGGACGGCGCCACATCGGTGATGTGGGCGGCCAGGCGACGCGGCGAGGCATAGGCCGTCAGGCGAGATTCGGAAGTGGTCAGACCCTGGGCAGCAAGCTGCTCGAACAACACGCCGGCGAAAGCATCGCCGAGTTTTTGCAGGACCTTGGGGGGCAGTTCTTCAACGAACAGTTCAACAAGAAGATTCGAGTGGTTCATGGTGTTGTTATCTCTGTCGCAGCTCAGGCGGCCTTCTTGGCGGCGGATTGCTCGGCCTTGGCCAGATCGGCCAGCACTTCCTCGGCCCAGGCCTTCGGCGCCATGGGGAAGCCCAGGCGTGCACGGCTGTCCAGGTAGGCCTTGGCCACGGCGCGCGCCAGGTTGCGAATGCGGCCGATATAGGCAGCGCGCTCGGTCACCGAAATCGCACCACGCGCGTCCAGCAGATTGAAGCTGTGCGCCGCCTTGAGCACCTGCTCATAGGCCGGCAGCGACAAGGACTCGCCAATCAAATGCTGGGCCTGCTTTTCGTAGGCCGTGAAGGCCGTGAACAGGAAGTCGGCATCCGCGTGCTCGAAGTTATAGGTCGACTGCTCGACCTCATTCTGGTGGTAGACGTCGCCATAGGTCAGCGTATCGGTCCACTGCAGGTTGTAGACGTTGTCCACGCCTTGCAGGTACATCGCCAGGCGCTCGAGGCCGTAGGTGATTTCGCCCGTCGCCGGCTTGCAGTCAATGCCGCCCACTTGCTGGAAATAGGTGAACTGGGTCACTTCCATGCCGTTGAGCCAGACTTCCCAGCCCAGGCCCCAGGCGCCCAGCGTCGGGTTTTCCCAGTCGTCTTCGACAAAGCGGATGTCGTTCTTCTTCAGATCGAAGCCCAGGGCTTCGAGCGAGCCCAGGTAGAGCTCGAGGATGTTGTCGGGCGCTGGCTTGAGCACGACCTGGAACTGATAGTAGTGCTGCAGACGGTTGGGGTTCTCGCCATAGCGGCCGTCCTTGGGACGGCGGCTGGGCTGGACGTAGGCCGCCTTCCAGGGCTCAGGGCCCAGGGCGCGCAAGAAGGTCGCGGTGTGCGAAGTGCCCGCGCCCACTTCCATGTCATAGGGCTGCAACAGGGCACAGCCCTGGGCGTCCCAGTACGACTGCAATTTCAGGATGATTTGTTGGAATGTCAGCATGACTTTTCTGGAGCTTGCGGCAGGCCGGTCCTGCGCGGATAGGGGTGCGCGCGCGGTGCGCGTAAACCGTGATTTTATGCTGGCGCCCGCGTTTGCCGCCCGGGCCGCCGTCCAAGGGCCTGCGGCGGCAGGGTCGCCCTACAATGGGCCGCAGGTTTTTTACTCTGCAAAGGCCAGCCATGAGTCTGCTGAACATCATCACCAAGCAATTGATCGAAGTCATCGAATGGACCGATGATTCGCGCGACACCCTGTCCTATCGCTGGCCCGACGAGGACAAGGAAATCAAGAACGGCGCCCAGCTCATCGTGCGCGAGTCGCAGCAAGTGCAGTTTGTTTCCGCTGGCCAGTTCGCCGACCTGTTCCAGCCCGGCAAGCACACGCTGAGCACGCAGAACATCCCGATTCTGTCGACCCTGCAGGGCTGGAAGTACGGCTTCCAGTCACCGTTCAAGTGCGACGTCTACTACCTCAACACGCGCCTGTTCACCGGCAACAAATGGGGCACGGCCAACCCGGTGATGATGCGTGACAAGGACTTTGGCGTGGTCCGCATCCGCGCTTTCGGCTCCTACGACTTCCGCATCGTCGAAGCGCCCAAGTTCCTCAAGGAAGTTGCCGGCACCGACCAGAACTTCCGCCTCGACGAGTTCGCCGACACCATGCGCTCGCGCATCGTCAGCGTGTTCACCGAAGCCCTGGCCAAGGCACAGATTCCGGTGCTCGACGTGGCCACGCGCTACAGCGACCTGGGCGACGCGCTGCTGCAACTGATCAACCCGGCCATGCGCGAGAAGTACGGCCTGGAAATCAGCAGCTTCATCCTGGAAAACGTGTCGGTGCCGCCCGAAGTCGAGCAGGCCATAGACAAGCGCTCGAGCATGGGCGCCATCGGCAACCTCAACGACTATGTGAAGTACCAGATGGGCCAGGCCATGACCGCTGGCGGCGAAGGCAGTGCCGCCGCCGTCATGCCCGCGACCATGGCCATGGGCTTTGGCATGGCCCAGGAAATGATGCGCAGCATGCAGTCGTCTACGGCCAGCAATGGCGCGGCCGGCAATGGCGCGGCCGCCGCGACGGACGCGTTTTCTCCAGCCGCCGCCCAGTCTGCCCAGGCTGCCGCAGCGGCCGCCGCACCAGCACTGCAAGTGCTCACTCCCGAGCAGGCAGCCCAGGTACTGGGTGTGGACCTGGCCGATGTGATGGCCGAGATCGAATCCGGCCACCTCAAGGCGCGCAAGATCGGCAGCAGCTGGCGCATTGCCCAGAGCGCACTAGACGAATTCCTGCGCGGCTGAGCACAGACCTTTTTTGCCTATTGACGACCGGCGCCCCGCGGGCGCCAAGGTGCTTTGACCGTGCCCCCAGAAACTTCCCGCTCCCCTGACGCCGGCTATTCGGCCGTGGCCGAAACGCCGCGTCCCGCGCTGGTCGGCAAGCATCCCTGCCCCGAATGCGGCGCCAACCTCGAATGGAGCCCCAAGGCCCAGTCGCTGCAATGCCCGTACTGCGGCACCCTGGTGCCCTGGAACGATGCGCAGCGCGAGGAGCTGGGCAATGCCGTGGTCGAGCAAGACCTCATGGCCGCGCTGCAAAACCCCGAAGCCGGTCGCGGCTGGGGACCGCAGCGCAGCGAAGTGCAATGCCAGAACTGCCGCGCCATCTCGGTGTTTGTCGACGGGCGCACGGCCCAGCGCTGCGACTTCTGCGGCTCACCGGCCATCGTCGCCCACGAGGAGCGCAACGATGCCATCACGCCGCAAAGCATTCTGCCCTTCAAGATCAGCGACGGCCAGATCCGCGACAGGATACGCCAGTGGTATGGCTCGCGCTGGTTCGCCCCCAACAAGCTCAAGAACGCCGCGCTGACCGACACGCTCAAGGGCCTGTACCTGCCCTACTGGACGTTCGACGCCCATGTGCAGGCCGTCTGGCAGGCCGAGGCAGGCTTTTACTACTACACCACCGAAAACTACCGCGACGCCAACGGCAACAGCCAGACCCGCCAGGTGCGCCATGTGCGCTGGGAGTACGCGTCAGGGCAGCTCGCGCACTTCTTCGACGACGCCCTGGTGCCCGGCACCGTCGGCGTACAACCGAAACTGCTGCGCAAGATCGAGCCCTTCCCCACCACCACCGACCTGCAGCCCTACACGCCTGAGTTCGTGCGCGGCTGGACCGTGGAGCGCTACCAGGTCGATCTGGGCCAGGCGGCGCAGATCAATATGCAGGAGATGGAGAGCGCCGTCGAGCAACTGTGCGCAGGCCAGGTGCCTGGCGACACCTACCGCAACCTGCGCGTGCAAAGCCAGTACCAGGGCCGCACTTTCAAGCACACGCTGATGCCCGTCTGGCTGGTGGGCTACACCTACGGGAGCAAGAACTACCAGATCGTGGCCAATGGCTACACCGGACAGATCGCGGGCGAGCAGCCGTACAGCTGGGTGAAGATCATGCTGGCGGTGGTTTTTGCGCTGGTGATCGGGGTGCTGCTGCTGGCAGCCGCGCGCTAGGGCCGTCGCCTGTCGGTATGGGGCGCCACGCATGCCATTGGCACGCGTTTTTTCGACCGTCTTGCGTGGCAACTCGCTCCAGAGAACGAGTGCCGCGCCTGTCATGCCATGGCACCGGCCAATTCATGCACCACCCGGTCTTGCTGCTCCGGCGTCAGGCCCACCCAAAGTGGCAGACGCAGCAGTCGCTCGGACTGGCTATCGGTGGTCGTCATTTCCCCATGCACTCTGCCGTAGCGCTGCCCCGCAGGTGAAGAGTGCAAGGGGACATAATGGAAAACTGCGTGAACACCGCTGTCCTTCATTGAGGACAGCTTGGCTTGCCGGTCGATATGCGGCGCCAGCAATACATAGTACATGTGAGCGTTGTGCTGGCAATCTTCCGGCACAACAGGTCTACGCAAAAAACCTTTCGCCTCCAGTGGCGCAAGAGCAGCATGGTAATAATTCCAGCTGTTGATTCGGTTGTCGGTGATGTTTTTGGCATCTTCCAGCTGTGCCCACAAAAATGCCGCGATCAGTTCACCGGGCAAGTACGATGAGCCGGCCTCTTTCCAAGTATATTTATCGACTTCTCCGCGGAAAAACCGGCTGCGATCGGTTCCTTTTTCACGGATTATTTCAGCTCTAGACACGAACTCCGGCCTATTCACCAGCAAGGCACCGCCTTCGCCAGAGATGACATTCTTGGTTTCGTGAAAGCTGAGGCAGCCCATATCGCCAATGGACCCAAGCGGCCGACCTTTATACGTAGAGAAAATTGCCTGGGCAGCATCTTCGATCACAATCAGATCATGCCTGGCCGCGATGTCCATGATGACATCCATCTCGCAAGCAACCCCTGCGTAATGGACGGGCACAATCGCCTTCGTACGCGGCGTGATCGCTGCCTCTATCTTGGTTTCATCAATATTCATGGTGTCAGGACGAATATCGACAAAGACAGGCACTGCACCGCGCAACACAAAGGCGTTGGCGGTGGAGACAAAGGTGTACGAAGGCATGATCACTTCGTCACCCGGCCCCAGATCTGCCAGGATGGCGGCCATTTCCAGCGCAGCGGTGCACGAATGGGTCAAAAGCGACTTCTGGACTTCCAGATTTTTTTCAAGCCACACTGAGCAACGCTTGGTGAAGACCCCATCTCCGGCGAGATGTCCATTACCGTGGGCCTGGGATATGTACCACAGCTCTTTCCCCGTCATATATGGCTTGTTAAATGGGAGATGGCTCATGAAAT
>JAMNYN010000296.1 GCA_023622805.1 Pseudomonadota bacterium
GCGCGCAAGAAAGCCTTGAAAGCGATGAAGTCCTCGGTGGCCAGGGAGGCGAGCGGAGTCTGGCGCTCGACCAGGGCCCACAGGATCAGGCGCTCGATGGCGCGGCGGTAGCTGTCCTGCGTGGCCGCGGATTTCTCGGCCAGGGTGGCAAACCAGGCCTGCACGGCTTCGCGGTCGGTATGGGCCTTGAGGGTGTTGGGCCGGTGCGAACGAAACAGGCCGTCGTCGCCCAGCAGGTGCAGGGGCCAGGCCAGGACTTCGAGCGGCACGACGCCGAACAGCTCGGGGGTTCCCGGGCTGCGCGCGGGCAGGTGATTGACCACGGTGGCTGTCGGAGCGAACTCGGCGTAAATCATCTCCTGCGCAATGCGGTGGTGGATGTTCACGCCTATCGCGCCCTGGTGGTCGGCGAGCCACAGCAGCAGGCGCTGGGCCCGGGTGCGGCCCACGCCTGGCAGCTGGGCGTACCAGCGCCGGCCCTGCAGATTGATCCACTGGATGGCGTTGCTGAGCGTCAGCACGCCATGCTGGCGCAATTTGGCGCAGATGGCCGCATCCAGCCAGAGCTCGGTCGGATCCTGGGGCTGGGGGTGCTGTGCCACATGGTCTTGCACCCAGCTGATGGCGGCCAGCCGGCCGCGCAGGATTTCCGTGGGGGTGGCGGCCTGGTGCTCCAGCTGCGCTGCCTGTCCATCGCTTTTCGCCTGGTCCCGCATCTGCTCTTCGTACAGCGCGATGAGTTCCTTTTCGCTGAACATGTCCTCGGCAAAGCTTTCGGCGAAGGCTTCGAGGCTGGGCAGTTCCGGGGCCGGTGCGGGTTGGGCCAGCAGCTGCGCCAGGATGCGCGCGCCCAGGGCCGCATCGGGCAGGGTTTGCAGGCTCAAATGGATGCGCTGCTCCAGCAGTTCGCGATAGGCGACGGCCGCGCGCCGGTCCATGCTGCCCAGATGCAGCAGATAGCGCTGGGCGGCGAGCTTCACATCGACGCCCTGGATCACGGCGCGCATGAAGGAGGTCTCGCTGGCCGTGATGCGCGAGCCCGCGCTGGCGATTTTTGCCTTGGAGCCCAGGGGGCGGCCGCGCCGCCGCTGGGGGCGCTCGGGCGCATGCGTGGCAGCTGCGTTCTGCGCGTGGTCCTCGATGTCCACGACCTGAATGCCGTCTATCCGCGGGCCCATGGCTCCCCTTTTCTGGGCCTGTTGGCCTGGTCGATTGAAATGCAGTGCGTATTATCCCTTGCGCTGGCCGCGTCCGGCGCTGGATGATCTTTCCGCCAGCGCCATGGGCGGCGCTATGATCGGCTCACGGCGGTGTCTGTTCAAGGCCAGGGCCTGATCGCCGATAGACATGTGAAAGATGGCCGTTTGCTTATGACGATATCAAGAGGTCCATCTCGCCCGGATTTTCTGCGCAATGAAGTGCTGGCCGATCTTTTCGAGGCGACGGTGGCGCGGCAACCGGAGCATGCGGCACTGGTCTTCGGCGAGCTGCGACTGAGCTATCGCGACCTGGATGAGCGCGCCAATGGGATGGCGCACCACCTGATGGCGAAAGGCGTGAAGCCTGGCGACATCGTGGGCCTGTGGCTGCCCAGGGGCGTCGATCTGCTCGTCAGCCAGCTGGCCATCGCCAAGACCGGGGCGGCCTGGCTGCCGCTGGATGCGGACACGCCCGCCGAGCGCGTGGCCGTGTGCCTGGCCGATGCGCAGGCCGTCGGCATCGTCACCGGCCATGGTTTGCAGACGCCGTCGAACGCCGCCGCCTGTCCGGTGTGGGACCAGGCTGATCTGCGCGCGCAGCCCGCGCAGCCCTTGTTGCGCCGCCAGGGCGCCAGGCCGGAGCACCCGGCCTACGTCATCTACACCTCGGGATCTACGGGCAAGCCCAAGGGCGTGCCTATCAGCCAGGGGGCGATCTGCCATTTCCTGCGCAGTGAGAATTCCGTCCTGGGCGTGCGTGCCGACGACGTGGTCTATCAAGGCTTTTCGGTCGCCTTCGACATGTCGTTCGAGGAGATCTGGATTTCCTATTTGGTGGGGGCGACCTTGTGGATCGCCCCGCGCGAGATCACGGCCGACCCCGATGCCCTGCCGCGTGCCCTGATCGCGCACGGTGTCAGCGTGCTGCACGCGGTGCCGACCCTGTTGGCGCTGTTCAGCTGTGACGTACCGGGCTTGCGGCTGATCAACCTCGGGGGCGAAATGTGCCCGCAGGCGGTGGTGGATCGCTGGGCGACGCCTTCGCGGCGGGTGTTCAACACCTACGGGCCGACCGAAGCCACGGTCTCGGCCAGCATTGCCGAGCTGCACGCAGGTCAGCCGGTGACGATTGGCGCCCCGCTGCCGAACTATGGTCTGCTGGTGGTGGATGGCGCGCTGAAGCTGCTCGACGCCGGCGAGATCGGCGAGCTGTGCATCATCGGTCCCGGTGTCGCCCAGGGCTATCTGGGGCGGCCCGAACTGACGGCCGAAAAATTCGTCGCCAATCCCTGGATGGCAGACCCGGCGCAGCCGCGCCTTTACCGCACCGGCGATCTGGCGCGCATCGACGCCCAGGGGCAGGTGCATTGCCTCGGGCGGGTCGACGATCAGGTCAAGGTCCGCGGCTTTCGCGTCGAGCTCGGCGAGATCGACGCCCAACTGACCCAACTGCTGAGCAATGGGGCGGCGGCCGTGGTGCTCAAGCCAGTCAACGGCATCGATCAGCTGGTGGCCTATGTGGTTGCCGGCGGCGACAGCGTGCCCACGCCAGGCGATTTGCGCCTGCGCTTGCGCGCCGTCTTGTCGCCCTACATGGTGCCCAGCCATTTCGAAGTGGTGCGCGAACTCCCTCGGCTGACCTCGGGCAAGATCGATCGCAAGGCCTTGCGCGCCTTGCCTATGAGCGAGATCACCGCGCCCGCCGCATCGGATGAGGCCGAGAACGAAGTCGAGGCGGCGCTGTTCGCCGCGCTGGCGCGCCTGTTTCCCGGCCAGTCCATCGTGCGCACGGCGGACTTCTTCGACGACCTCGGCGGCCACTCCCTGCTGGCGGCGCGCCTGGTTTCGACGCTGCGCG
>JAMNYN010000651.1:0-3055 GCA_023622805.1 Pseudomonadota bacterium
GAGGAAGTAGCGATCGTGGGTGATGGCCACCACGGTGCCGGTGAAGCGGTGCAGGTACTGCTCCAGCCAGTCCACGGATTCGGCGTCCAAGTGGTTGGTGGGTTCGTCGAGCAGTCGCGCGAATCGCTGGCCAATGAAAAGACCGTCTGGGAAGACATTTCCGGTGGTCTGGACATCATCACCGTGGGCAAGTTCCAGATGGCCTCGCGTGCCTACGCGGGCCGCTTCAACTTCAACGGCCAGGACCAGCAAAAGAAGGTCGGCAACCTCTCCGGTGGTGAACGCGGCCGTCTGCACCTGGCCAAGACGCTGATTCAGGGCGGCAACGTGCTGCTGCTCGATGAGCCTTCGAACGATCTGGACGTGGAAACCCTGCGTGCGCTGGAAGACGCGCTGCTGGAATACGCGGGCACCGTGATGGTGATTTCCCACGATCGCTGGTTCCTGGACCGCATCGCCACCCACATTCTGGCCGCCGAAGGCGACTCGCAATGGGTGTTCTTTGACGGCAACTACCAGGAATACGAAGCCGACAAGAAGCGCCGTCTGGGCGAAGAAGGCGCCAAGCCCAAGCGCATGCGTTTCAAGGCGTTGAAGTAAGGTTCACCCCCTGAGCGGCTTTGCCGCTTCCCCCTCTCATCCTTCGGTGGAGGGGGACGGCACCGTCGCTGCGGGGCGGCCCTTGCTCGGTGCCCCCTTGCTGGGGCCCGCCAGTTGCGTGGGCCGTTGATCGTCGATAGGAAAACAGGCTCCCATGTGGAGCCTGTTTTTCATGGTGCGGCGATATCGGCTGCGGCGGGCAGGTGCAAGCCCTCGGCCGTGGTCAGGCTGCGCGCGCAGAGCACGGCGCGCAAGGTGGCCAGGGCCGTGGCTTCGGCGGCCATGGTGGCCAGGGTCATCATGCCCAGGGTTTTTCCGCTCGCGCCCGTGCCCAGCGTGAACAAGGTGTCGCCGTCCGACATGGTGTGCACCGGGTTGATGGCGCGCGCCAGGCCGTCGTGCGCCACCACGGCCAGGCGGTGGGCCTGGGCCTTGGTGATGATGGCGTCGGTGGCGATCACGCCGATGGTGGTGTTGGTGCCGGTCAGGATGGGTCGGGGCGCCTCGCCGCGCAGCAGGGCGCGGCGGGTGTCGAGCAGTTGTTGGCCGTCCTCGCTGCGTGCGCCGGCAACGAGCTGGGCCGTGTCGGGGTCGAGCACATCGCCCAGGGCGTTGCAGGCAATGATGGCGCCCACGGTCACCCCGTCGACCGTGACGGACGCCGTGCCTATGCCGCCTTTCATCGCGCGCGCCATGCCGAACACCTTGCCCACGCAGGCGCCCGCGCCCGCGCCCACATTGCCTTCGGCCGGCGCCGCACTGCTGGCCGCGGCGCAGGCGGCATAACCGGCCTGCGCATCCGGGCGGATGCGGGCATCGCCCACGCCCAGATCAAACAGCACGGCGGCCGGCACCAGGGGCAGCCTGGCGTAATGCACATCCAGGCCTACACCGCGCTCTTCCAGCCATTGCACTGCACCCGTGGCCGCGTCCAGCCCCCAGGCGCTGCCGCCGGCCAGCATGACGGCGTGCACCTGTTCGACCAGATTCGTGGGGTGCAGCAGGTCGGTCTCGCGCGTGCCGGGCGCCGCCCCGCGCACGTCGACGCCGCCTACCGCGCCCGCGCGCGCCATGACCACCGTGCAGCCCGTGGGGCGCCGCGCGTCGGTGTAGTGGCCGACTTCAATGCCTTGCACGCGGGTGATGCTGCCGTCTGCACGCGCGCAGCGATCAGCGAAGGAAGAGGAGGAGGAGAGGCTCATGCTGCCATTATGGACAGCCGCGCTCAGCCGGCTGTCCGGGCGCACCGGCGGCTCATTGGCGTGGCGTCTGCAGGTGGTGGCGCTGCGGGTCGAACAGCAGATCGGCGCCAATCGTGCAAGCCATGCCCACGGCCAGCGTGATCACCAGCAAAGGCAGGTCCATCACGCTGATCACGCTAGGACTGCTGGGGATTGCCAGACGGTTGGTGGTGGTGCATATGAACTCCGCAGCCGACATGCCGGTGTAGTGCATGGCGGACACGGCCAGCCCCATCACCGCCGCCGCACCGATGCGCGAGACGGCGCTGCTGGTGTTGAACGCCAGCCACAGCGCCGCGGTGGCCGCGACAATGGCAATCAGGACAGAGATGGCGACCACATCCAGGGACCATACGAAGTAGCCGCCAAAACGCATGCCATACATGCCCAGGTAATGCATGGTGGCGGCGCCCACACCGAGCATGGCGCCGGCGCTGATCAGACGGCCCCAGCTGTGCGGATTCTTGGCGACGATGGACAGCGCCCAGGCGGCGGCTGCGCATGCGGCCACAAGGGAGATCACGGTTTCGATCATGGAATAGCCCAGACCGATGTCCATCTTCAGAGACAGCATGCCGACGAAGTGCATGGACCACACGCCAATCCCGCCCAAGGCAATGCCTGCAATGCTCAGATGGGCCAGCTTGCTTTTGCTGGATTGGGCTTGCATTCGATGCGTTGCGGACAGTGCCGCATATGAGCCTACGACTGAAATCAGGTAAGCCAGCATCACCAGCGGCGTGCTGTACGCCGTTTGAATCACTTCGTTCATGGTTGCTCCTTCAAGAATGCGAGGGCGCTTTGTCGGGCCATGGGTGCGTGGTGCACCAGAGTTTTCAGAGTCGACGATACCAAACGAATTAAATTTTTCATTTAATAACAATTTTGCAAGAACGCGTATTCGCCCGAAATGGCCGGCTGCGAGGCTATGACGTGGCGCGGGCCATAGTCGATGGCGAAAAGTCAGCACCTGGTTCTGCGCGGCGCAAGGGGGCCGACAGGGGTGCAAGTGCCCTGACCGGGCGCAAGGGAGGCAGCGTGCAACGCGTGCTGTTTTTCTTCGATGAAAACCCGGTGGATGAATCGGATCAGGTGTGGTATCTGGTGGCGCACGACATCGGCGTCGAACGCGCGGGCGCAGGCCCTCAATTTCCCTGCATTTGTCTCGCCACGTCGCGGGCCTGAGACAATCTCGTCCATGAGTGACCTGAGCG
>JAMNYN010000651.1:3093-4867 GCA_023622805.1 Pseudomonadota bacterium
AACAATCCCCCCGCGAACCCCCCCCAACCCAACACCCAAAAGCCGCCAGGCTGGTTCGAAGTGCTGTCCATGGACATGGACGCCCAAGGTGTTGCCCGTCAACCCGACGGCAAGGTGGTATTCATTGACGGCGCCTTGCCTACGGAGTTGGTCAGCGCCAACATCCACCGCAAGAAAAACAGCTTTGAACGCGGCAGCCTGACGGCCATCCACCGTGAATCCTCTCAGCGCGTGACGCCCGGCTGCCCGCATTTCGGCTTGCATGAAGGCGCTTGCGGCGGCTGCAAGATGCAGCATTTGCACGTGTCGGCCCAGGTGGCCGTCAAGCAGCGGGTGCTCGAAGACAATCTCTGGCATCTGGGCAAGGTCAAGACGGAAATGATGCTGCGCCCCACCGAGGGGCCGGCCTGGGGCTACCGTTATCGCGCGCGCCTGTCGGTGCGCTATGTGATCAAGAAGCAAAAAGTGCTGGTCGGCTTTCATGAGCGCAAGAGCCGCTACATCGCCGACATGGAAGTCTGCCGCGTGCTGCCGCCCCATGTCGACAACATGCTGATGCCGCTGCGCGCGCTGGTCGCTTCCATGGATGCGCGCGAGACCCTGCCGCAGATCGAAGTCGCCTGCGGCGATGACGTCACCGCGCTGGTGCTGCGCCACATGGAGCCGCTGTCCGAAGGCGATCAGGAGAAGCTGCGGGCATTTGCGGCCGCGCAGAATGTGCAATGGTGGCTGCAGTCCAAGGGCCCGGAGACGGTGCAGCTGATGGACCCGCAAGGCCAGCAGCTGTCGTACAGCCTGCCGGACTTCGGTATCACCATGCCGTTCAAGCCCACCGACTTCACCCAGGTCAATCCGCACATCAACCGGGTGCTGGTGACGCGCGCGCTGCGCCTGCTCGACGTGAAGAAGACCGAGCGCGTGATCGACTGGTTCTGCGGACTGGGCAATTTCACCCTGCCGCTGGCTACGCAGGCCCGCGAAGTGCTGGGCATCGAAGGCAGCGAAGCCCTGGTGGCCCGTTCGCACGAGAACTACCGGAAAAACCAGGAGCAGCGGCTTGCGGGCGATGCGCTGGCGCCCACGGATTTTGTGGCGCGCAACCTGTTCTCCATGACGCCCGAAATGCTGATCGCCGACGGCGTGGCCGACAAGTGGCTGGTGGACCCACCGCGCGAAGGCGCGTTCGCGCTGGTTCAGGCGCTGGCCGACATCCACCAGGCGCGCATGGGCGCCGAAGATGCGCCAGCCTTGCCCGAAGGCAGCGAATCCTGGGAGTTTCCGCAGCGCATTGTCTACGTCAGCTGCGCCCCGGCGACGCTGGCGCGTGACGCCGACCTGCTGGTCAACAAGGCGGGCTACCGCTGCACTTCCGCCGGCGTGATCAACATGTTCCCGCACACGGCCCATGTGGAAAGCATGGCCGTGTTCGAGCGGGCCTGAACCTGCGTCTGGCCAGGCAGCGTAGCCTGGCCGGGCATCGCCACCCTGGCTCCAGCGCGGGGCCGGGCGGCATCCGCACATCGCACCGTGGGGGCCGCGGTACCCATTTCAGGCGTTTAGCTGCTTGGCATTGAATTTTGCACAGTCGCTGTCATGGCACGCAGTTTGTGTGTCTGATCCGTGACACCTTTCGAGAAAGCAGACAGGTCAACAGAATTCGAATTCTGCTCCTGATGCTGGAGATGAATGAAAAGATTCATTGTGTGTGTCTTCTCCATTCTTGTGTGTTCTGCCTGCAGGAATTTGGTCAATTTCTGAATTTCTCGATCTTTCT
>JAMNYN010000443.1 GCA_023622805.1 Pseudomonadota bacterium
GGATCATGGGATTCCTTGTCAAACCTTGTTTGGGGGGAGTCGATGCGCGCTCTGCCAAAAACAAAAAGCGCGGATCGGGTCCGCGCTTGAGAGGGAGAGAAAGAAAAATCTCGTGCAGGCGCGAACGGCCGGCCTATTGAGGGCCGACAAACATCTCCGAGGATGTAGTTCGCGGTGTCATAACCAGATTGCCTTTCTCGCCCTTGTACGTTGAAACAGTGGTGCCTGTGCGCGCATTTTACCTCTGCCGCGCAAAGCCTGTGGCGCTCGCCTCGGCCGGTGTCAGTTATCCATAGCGCTCGCACCACCCACAGCCCATAAAACTGACGCCCCCAAAAGCGAGGGACACCGAGCAAGGGCCGCCCCGCAGCGAGGGTGTCGTCCCCCTCCACCGCAGGTTGAGAGGGGGAAGCGGCGAAGCCGCTCAGGGGGTGCTTATGATCTTAGCGATGCAGGCACCTTGTTGCTGATAGGCACCCGTCGCGGCCTGGATGGCGATGCGGCCGGCGCGGTGGGCGGTGACCTGCATTTCCATCTTCATGGCTTCCATCACGGCGATCACATCGCCGATGGCGACGACATCGCCTTCGGCCACATGCCAGGCATGCAGCGTGCCGGTCACGGGCGCGGCCACGGCCGACGCGTCCTGAACGGCGATCACGGCCTGGCTGGCGAGCACGCCGACAGCCGACGCGGATTGCATTCCGGCCAGCAGCTCGGGCGGCAGGCCCAGGCTCACGCGGCGGCCGTCGATTTCCATGGCCGTGCGGTGCAGCGCCGTGGCGCCCATGGGCGTCACGCGGGCAGCGGCCGCCAGGTCGTTCGCGAAGTCGGTTTCAATCCAGCGGGTGTGGACCTTGAAGTCCTGCGCGGTCTGGGCAGTGAAATCCGGCTGATCCAGCACGGCGCGGTGGAAGGGCAGCACCGAGGCCACGCCTTCGATGCGGAACTCCTTCAAGGCGCGGCGCGCGCGCACAATCGCCTGCTCGCGCGTCGCTCCCGTCACGATCAGCTTGGCCATCAGGGAGTCGAAAGTACCGGGAATGGTCGAGCCCGACACCACGCCGCTATCCACGCGCACGCCAGGGCCCGAAGGTGCTTCGAAAAGCGTGATCAGGCCCGGCGTGGGCACGAAGCCGCGACCCACGTCTTCGGCGTTGATGCGGAACTCCAGCGCATGGCAGGTGGGCTGGGGCGTTTCCAGCACGCGCAGCGGCAGACCGTCGGCGATGCGCAGTTGCTCGACCACCAGGTCCATGCCCGTGGTTTCCTCGGTCACGGGGTGCTCGACCTGCAGGCGCGTATTCACTTCCAGGAAGGAGATGGCGCCGTTCTGGCTCAGCAGGAATTCCACCGTGCCCGCGCCCGTATAGCCCGCGGCAGCGCAGATGTCCTTGGCCGACTGGTGAATGCGCGCGCGCTGTTCGTCGGACAGGAAAGGCGCGGGAGCCTCTTCCACCAGCTTCTGGTTGCGCCGCTGCAAGGAACAGTCGCGCGTGCCCAGCACCAGCACATTGCCGTGCTGGTCGGCCAGCACCTGGGCTTCGACGTGGCGCGGACGGTCCAGGAACTGCTCCAGAAAGCATTCGCCGCGGCCAAAGGCCGTCACGGCTTCGCGCACGGCCGATGCATACAGCTCGGTCACTTCCTCGAGCTTCCATGCCACCTTGATGCCGCGGCCGCCGCCGCCAAACGCTGCCTTGATGGCCACGGGCAGACCGTGCTGCTTGGCGAAGTCCACCACTTCCTGGGCGTCCTTGACGGGCTCGGCCGTGCCGGCCACCAAGGGCGCACCGACTTTCATCGCCAGCTTGCGCGCCTGCACCTTGTCGCCCAGGCAGGCGATGGCGGCGGGCGAAGGGCCGATCCAGATCAGGCCGGCGTCGAGCACGGCCTGGGCAAACGCCGCGCTTTCCGACAGAAAGCCATAGCCCGGATGGACGGCGTCGGCACCGCTTTTGCGCGCGACTTCCAGCAGCTTGGCGATGTTCAGATAGGTGTCCGCGGGGCGCTCGCCGCCCAGGCCATAGGCCTCGTCGGCCATGCGTGCGTGCAGGGCATTGATGTCGGCATCGGCATAGACCGCGACGGATTTCACTCCGTAGTCGACGCAGGCTCGGGCGATGCGGACAGCGATCTCGCCACGGTTGGCAATCAGGACTTTTTTCATGGCATTCAACTCTTTATTCTGTGAGCTCGGGTGTCGGCTGCGTACTCAGGCCTGGGCCGGTGCAGCGGTCTCGACGACGTCAAAATCGCGGATCACGCGGAATTTCACTTTGGCATTCACCGGGATCTGCCCGGCCAGGTCCAGATGGTGGCTGGCCACGCTGGCGATCACGGGATAGCCGCCGGTCAGCGGATGGTCGGACAGGAACAGCACCGGCTGGCCGCTGGCGGGCACCTGGATGGCGCCCAGAGCCGTGCCTTCGCTGGGCAATTCCTGCGTCTGCGAGCGGACCAAGGCGGCCTCCCCTTGCAGGCGGATACCGATACGGTTGGACTGGGGCGTGACCAGCCACTCCTGGGCGCCCAGCAGCGCCAGCGACTCCTGCGCGAACCAATCCGCGCGCGGCCCCATCACCACATCCAGGCAGACCACGTCGCCGGCCTTGGGCATGGCAAACGACGGCTGCTCGGTCAGTGCCACGGGCGCCAGAGCGCTACCTGCGCCCACCTGCAGTTCATCGCCCGCCGCCAGCGCCGCCGGTCCCACGCGGGCCAGCGTGTCCGTAGCCGCGCTGCCCAGCACCGGCGTCACAGCCCAGCCGCCGCGCACGGCCACATAGTTGCGCGTACCCGCCAGCGGAGAGTTCACGATCAGGCGGTCGCCCGCATCCAGCGCCAGCGGCGCATAGGCCTGCACGGCAATGCGCTGGCCCTGCTCCGTCAACACTTCGATCAAGGCATCGGCGCCGGTCACGGCCACCACGGCGGGCTGCAGGGCCTGCAGTGTCAATCCGCCATAGGCCACTTCCAGGCAGGCGACATCCGCGCCGTTACCGACCACGCGATTGGCCGCGCGCAAGGCGCTGCGGTCCATGGCGCCGGACGT
>JAMNYN010000521.1 GCA_023622805.1 Pseudomonadota bacterium
GCGAGATCTTAGTGCGCCGCTACAAGCAGCAGATCGAAGAGGCAGTACGCCGCGCCGTGGAAAAGCGCGACATCCGCCACATCGAGCAGGCTGAAAACATCACCATCCCCCGCAAGGACATCCACGAGCCCTTGTTTCGCCACGGTCAGGGCGGCATCTCCGACATCGTGCACCCGGGCAATAGCGACCATGTGCGCGGTGACCGCATCGCCCGGCCGCCGGGCGGCGCGGGCGGGTCAGGCTCGCAGGCCAGCGACAGCGGGGAGGGCGAGGACGACTTCACTTTCACGCTGTCCAAGGAAGAGTTCATGGAGCTGTTCTTTGAGGATCTGGCGCTGCCGCGCCTGCTGCGCACCCACATCGGCAACACGTTGCAGTACAAGACGCGCCGCGCCGGCTACAGCCACGATGGCACGCCGCACAACCTGGCCTTGCTGCGCACCATGGGCGGGGCCCTGGGGCGGCGCATCGCCCTGACGAAGGCCCCGCAGCGCGAGCTCAAAGTGCTGCAGGCCCAGCTCGAATCCCTGCTGGCGCAGGACGATGGCACCAGCGAGACGGTGGCGGAACTGCAGCAGCGCATCGACGCGCTGAAGGCCCGCATCGGCAAGGTGGCTTTTCTCGACCCCATAGACCTGCGTTTTCGCAACCGCATGAAAGTGCCCGAGCCCAGCAGCCAGGCCGTGATGTTCTGCGTGATGGATGTGTCCGGTTCCATGGACCAGGATCGCAAGGACCTGGCCAAGCGCTTCTTCATCCTGCTGTACCTGTTCCTCACGCGCCACTACGAGAAGATCGACATCGTCTTCATCCGCCACCACACCCAGGCCGCCGAAGTCAATGAAGACGAGTTCTTCCATTCGCAGGAGACGGGCGGCACGGTGGTCAGCAGCGCGCTGGTGCTGCTCGATCAAATCATACGCACGCGCTATCTCGCGAGCGGCTGGAACATCTATGTGGCCCAGGCCAGCGATGGCGACAACTTCAACGACGACAGCGCCAACTGCCGCAGTCTGCTGGCTGAAAAAATCCTGCCGCTGGTGCGCTACTTCGCCTACGTGCAGGTGGTGCAGGAGGAGCAGAATCTGTGGGTGGAGTACAGCCAGCTGGCGCCGATGTACCCGCACTTCGCCATGCGCAAGGCGACTGCGGCGAGCGATATCTATCCGGTGTTTCGTGATCTGTTCAAGAAAGAGGGCGTCTCTGTATGAACCTCTCTCAATACCCTGTGCTGGCGCCGCGCCAAGGCCCGCATCCCTGGAAGCCAGGCGTCACGGGTGAGCGCCTGCAGCGCGGCGTGCCCACGGCCCCCTTGCCTGCGGGCAAGCGCCCGGCCCATCCTTTGCCCGACCCCAGCGACTGGACGTTCGAGCTGATCGAGCGCTACCACGCGGCCATTGCCGCCGCGGCGGAGCGCTTCGGCCTGGACACCTATCCCAATCAGCTGGAAGTGATTTCGGCCGAGCAGATGATGGACGCCTACTCGAGCGCCGGCATGCCCGTGGGCTACCGCCATTGGAGCTACGGCAAGGACTTTCTCGCGACCGAGCGGCGCTACCGGCGCGGTCACATGGGCCTGGCGTATGAGATCGTCATCAATGCCAATCCCTGCATCAGCTATCTGATGGAGGAAAACACCACCGCCATGCAGGCGTTGGTCATCGCCCACGCGGCTTATGGGCACAACAGCTTCTTCAAGAACAACTACCTGTTCGGCATGTGGACGGACGCGGGCAGCATCATCGACTACCTGGTCTATGCCCGGGATTTCGTCGCGCAATGCGAGGAGCGCCATGGCCTGGAAACCGTGGAGCAGTGGCTGGACTCCTGCCATGCCCTGGCCAATCTGGGCGTGGACCGCTACCGTCGCCCGACCAAGAAAAACCTGGCGCGCGAGCGCGCCGAGCGCGAGCAGCGCGAGGCCTATGCCCAGCAGCAGGTGAATGTGCTCTGGCGTACCTTACCGGTGCGCCCGGGCAAGGACAGCGCGGCGCAGGAAAACGAGCGCTTTCCCAAGGAACCGGAGGAGAACCTGCTGTACTTCATCGAGAAGAACGCGCCCCTGATGGAGCCCTGGCAGCGCGAGATCGTGCGCATCGTGCGCAAGATCGCCCAGTATTTCTACCCGCAGCGCCAGACCCAGGTGATG
Organism: Pseudomonadota bacterium; assembly: GCA_023622805.1. Taxonomy (GTDB): domain Bacteria; phylum Pseudomonadota; class Gammaproteobacteria; order Burkholderiales; family Burkholderiaceae_C; genus Comamonas; species Comamonas bellezanensis. Next base: position 2,150 of record JAMNYN010000521.1, read on the forward strand.
AACGAGGGCTGGGCCACGTTCTGGCACTACACCTTGCTCAACACCTTGTATGACGAGGGCTGGCTCACCGACGGGGTGATGATCGAGTGGCTGGCCTCGCACACCAATGTGATCTACCAGCCGCCGGCAGGGCACCGCGCCTACAGCGGCATCAACCCCTATGCCCTGGGATTTTCCATGTACCGCGACATCCGGCGCATCTGCCAGGATCCCACCGAGGAGGACAGACGCTGGTTCCCGGACATGGCGGGCACCCCCTGGCTGCCGGCGCTGCACCACGCCATGCAGAACTTCAAGGACGAGAGCTTCATCGGCCAGTACCTGAGCCCGCAGCTGATGCGCGACATGCGCCTGTTCTCCATCCACGACGACGCCAGCGAGCGCGATCTGCTGGTCAGCGCCATCCACGACGACGACGGCTACCGCAGCCTGCGCCAGACCTTGTCGCAACAATACGACCTGGGCGCGCGCGAGCCCAACATCCAGGTCTGGAACGTGAACCTGCGCGGCGACCGCAGCCTGACCTTGCGCCACACCCGCTACCAGGGCCGGCCCCTGGCCGACGATGTGCTGGAAGTACTCAAGCACGCGGCGCGTCTGTGGGGCTTTGGCGTGCGACTCGAAAGCGTCAATGGCGACGGCGAGATGCCGGTGCTGCTGCATTCGGTTTCGCCGCCGCCGGGGTGATAGAGGGCACCCCCTGAGCGGCTGGCGCCGCTTCCCCCTCTCTCGCTTCGCGGGAGGGGGACGACACCATCGCTGCGGGGCGGCCCTTGCTCGGTGTCCCCTTGCTGGGGCGCGCCAGTCTTGAAGGCCGCGAGCTGTGGCAAAGGCTGTCCGCCCTGTTCAGAGGCTGCTTTCCCTCCTCATCCTGCGGTGGAGGGGCCTGGCTGTGGGCCACTC
>JAMNYN010000621.1 GCA_023622805.1 Pseudomonadota bacterium
TCTTCTCCTGGAATTCGAACAGCTGGCCCAGGTCCGGCGAGCGTTCCAGCTCGCTGTCTTCCTGGCCTGGCGGCGGCGTGAAGCGGTCCTGCCACAGGCGTACATGCGGGGCGAAAGGCGCGAATTCGGGGCGCAGCTCCCAGTCGGGGCGAAAGCCGGTGCAAAACACGATGAAGTCCGCGGCGATGGGGCCTTGGGTGGTGTCTATGCGCAGCTTGCCGTCGGCGCGCAGCTGCACGCTCTCGATGCCCGCACCCAGGTGGAAGAAGGCATTGCTGTGCCGCGACACGCGCAGCGTGCTGCCCTGCGGCGGCGGCACCTGCTGGCGGTTGATGTAGTTGCGCAACTGCCATTTCCAGGCATCGGGCAGGCGCGGAAAGCCATGGGCGGCGCCGGGGTTGCCCGCGCCCTTGCCCTTGTTGATCGTGGGCAGTTCCTTGCGACGGCATGGCCGAGGCGCCACCGCCCACGACCACCACCTGCTTGCCCGCGAAGGCCGCGTCATTCCAGCGGTCGGACGAATGGGCCCAGCGGTCGCGCGGCAACTGGTGGGCCACTTCGGGCACCCAGGGCCCGCCCAGGCCGTCGCGGCCCGTGGCCAGCACGATGTGGCGGGCCAGCACGGTGTAGGGGCGGTCGGCGTTTTGCGTATCGACCAGGTCCAGCTGGGCCAACTGGTCGGCGCGCGGGCGCACGGCCACCACGCGCTGGCCGTTGTGCAGCACCACGCCCGTGGTCTGGCGGTACCAGCGCAGATAGTCCATCCACTGCAGGCGGGGAATCTTGTCGAGCACGGCCCAGGCCTCTTCGCCCCACTGGGCTTCAAACCAGGCACGGAAGGTCAAGGCCGCAAAACCCAGGGCCGGGCCGGTCAGTTCCTTGGGCGAGCGCAGCGTCTCCATGCGCGCGGTCGTGGCCCAGGGGCCTTCAAAGCCTTCGGGGTTCTGATCGAAAATCTGCGCGCGAATGCCCAGGTGCTGCAGCGCCGTGGTCAGCGCGAGGCCGCCCATGCCGCCGCCGACCACCGCGACGTCCAGCACGGGCTGGCCTTCGTGGGTGATGGCGGGCGTCCAGTTCTTGGACGGCAGGGCCAGCAATTGCAGATCGCGCTGAAAGCGCGCCTGCAAGGCGGCAAGGCCGGCTTTTGGGGCCAGCGAAGGAGAGGAGGGGGGGAGCAAACTGTTCATGGGGTAGGCGTTGCTTTGCGTCCAGGACGGGAAATCGGGCTTGCCTGAGGCAAGGAAACTGAAGGGGCGCAGACGTCGGCCATGGCCTGGGCGTCGTGCAGACGGCACTGGTCCAGCGAGGCAGCGGTCAGGCGCAGCGCTTCGAGCAGGAGCAGGGCCGAAGCCGATGGGGATTTTCCCTGGGCGCTGATGGCGCCGAAGTGGAAAGGAATCTGTACATCCAGATCGCGATAGACCAGACCTTGCACGGGCGCGCCCAGCAGGGTCATGGGGTCCAGAATGGCCACGCCCAGTCCGGCGCGCACCAACGCCTGGGCGTTGATCGAGGAATTGGTCTCAATGCCGGCCTGCAGCCCCGGGGCATCGGCACCGCGCAGGGCTGCATCGATGTGCTGCTTGAGCCGATGCGGGTTGTGCATGCCGATGACGCGTTCCCGGGCCAGAGCCTGGATGGGAATCACGTCCAGGGCGGCGAGCGGATGGTCGGCACGCACGACGGCCTTGCAAGGCACTTCGGCGACCCAGTGCACGGTGATTTGCTGGTGGTCCAGCGGCAGGCTGCATACGCCGATGTCGGCCATGCCGTGCAGCACGTCGCTGACCACGTTCTCGGGGCGCATGGACAGCAGCTCGATCTTGCTCACGGCAAGGGCCGCGTGGCATTGCGCCAGGGCTGGAGTGACGATACCCAGAGAAAGCGCTGGCGTCGCGGAGATCAGGAGCGGAGGGGCCGCGACCTCAGACGCGCGCTGCGCATGCTGCTGGATGCGGCGCACGCCGTTGACGATGCGCTCGGCTTCCTCATAGAGCACATAACCGAGCTGCGTGGGAGAGACCTTGGGGCCGTTGCGGTGCAGCAGCGCTCCTCCAAGATGGGCTTCCAGTTCTTGAATCTGCCGCGTAATGGCGGGCTGCGAGCGCTCCAACAGCTTGGCAGCACCGGTGATGCTCCCAATCGTCATTACCGCAACAAAGGCTTCAAGCTGGCGTATGTCCATGCGCATTCATACTATGCAAAGTACGAATGATGACGCATCAGACATGCATTTGTGAAATACTAAATTGGTATTTGCTTATGAGTATCCCGTAGTTTCAGGCGCAAGCTATCGGGGCACGAACTCGATACCTGTGCGTTGCACCAGTTCCGCGTAGCTGATCGGGGCGCTGACGCGTCGCATGGGCACGTTGGCCTGCCAGTGGGCCCAACTCTGGCCGGTACTGGCGTCGTACACCAGCTTGAAGAAATATTTCGGCACATGGACCGCGCCGGGGCCGATGACGGGCGTGGGTTCGACAAACACCGGGCCCGTGAAGACATAGACATCGGCCTGTGCGCGCAGCACGTATTTGCGCGTGTCCTGCTCGATGTCGTTCCAGGCGCCGCCGTTGAGTTGCTCATCCTGGGGCGCCATATTGGCCAGGCTGAAGCTCTGGGCCATGGCATCGGGGCTGTTCATGTCGCCGGCCGGCGCCATATGGCCGCGCGTATAGCCGGACCGCTTGTAATCGTGCAGTTCGGCACGCTCCTCGCTGGGCAGACGGACATCCGAGAAGAAATGCTTGCTGCGCCGCTGGCTGCTCGCTTGCATGATCATCGCGCGGTTCAGGTGCTGCACGACAAACACCGGAGTCTTGGTCTGGCCGCTGTGCAAGACGGCAAAGGCGCTGTAGCACAGCTCGCGCAGCTGGGGCGCCTTGGGTACGACGGGCGGCAGACCGGCGGGGAAGAAGTGCTTGCATTGCGAGAACTCGGTCGACAGGCGGGCGGACATGCGCCCATCGCCGATGGCTTGCAGACTGAAGACGGCGCTGGCGACGAGCACGCACAGGCGCTGTGCCGTGGAGTGAAAACGTACACGCATAGGGCTCCTGCTGGGTTGACGGTGAGGGAATGGCCGCAGCTCACTTCTTGCGCGATTTGCGCCCGCTGCCGGACTTCTTGCCACCGCCCGACTGCTTGTTGACGGTGGCCCAGGCAATGCGCTGCGCGTCCTCCTTGGGCACGCCCTTGTGCTCGTAGCCGGCCTCGATGTGGGCCGCCTTGCGTTTTTGCTTGTCGGTGTAAGCCGATTTATCGCCTCTGGGCATACGTACTCCTGTGCCACTGCGCCTGGGCTTTCACTGTGCCTGGGCGGCACCGCAGGGCAAGCCGGGCAAGAAAGACAGCGGCTGTAGGCGTGGGCGGCCTGGAGGCTAAGGAGCGGAGGACTCCGCCATGCGTTGCAGCCAAGCCGAAAAGGCCTGCAGCATGGCCGAAGGAGGCTGGGCGGGCGTGATC
>JAMNYN010000522.1 GCA_023622805.1 Pseudomonadota bacterium
TTGGGGCTGTGGTGCTCGCACCAGTTTCCGCGGTTCACGCGGCGCATCAAGAAGCCGGCGGGCATCCTGAGCTTTCTGGCATTGCTGGGCTTCATCGTCGGCGCGATTGCGGGCAACTGGCAGTTCTTCGTCGACTACGCGGGCCTGGTGCTGCTGGCGGTGGCCCTGCATGATGCCGTGGCCTTTGCCACCGGCTATCTTTGCGCGCGTCTGACGGGGCTGGAGGACTATGAACGCCGTGCCGTCACCATGGAAGTCGGCGTGCGCAACGCGGGCCTGGGCCTGGTGCTGATCTTCAGCTTTTTTGGCGGCCTGGGCGGCATGGCCGTGGTGGCTGGCGTCTGGGGGTTCTGGGACATCATTGCCGGCTTGGCGCTGGCATCGCTGTGGGGGCGCAAGGCCCCCAAGGGCGGGCCCATGCTGACGGGGCAGACGGCATGAGCGCAGAGATGAAAAACGAGACCGACGCCACAGCAATGCCCAGGGCGCGGCGCATCCTGATCACCGGCGCGGACGGCTTCCTGGGGCGCAGTGTCGTGCAGGCCTTGGCGCAGCGCCCGGACACGCATGTGGTGGCCCTGGACAGGCGCGAAGTGCCTGCGCAGCAGCGTGTGGCTGGCGTGCACTACGCACAGATGGATGTGCGTGATCCGTCCTTGGGCAGCGTGCTGCAAGCGCACGGGATCGATACCGTGGTGCATCTGGCATCCATCGTCACTCCGGGCAAGGATTCCAACCGCGCCCTGGAGTTCGATGTGGACGTCAACGGTTCGCGCAACGTGCTGACCGCGTGCGTTGCGCAGGGGGTAGGGCATGTGGTGGTGTCCTCCAGTGGCGCAGCCTATGGCTACCACGCGGACAACCCGGCCTGGCTGCAGGAGCACCACGCGCTGCGCGGCAACGAGGCCTTTGCCTACTCCGACCACAAGCGCCAGGTGGAGGAGATGCTGGCCCAGTGGCGTGTGCAATCTCCGCAGCTGGCGCAAACCGTGCTGCGCATCGGCACCATTCTGGGCGAGCGGGTGGACAACCAGATCACGGCCTTGTTCGAGAAGCCGCGTCTTCTCGCGATTCGCGGTAGCGCAAGCCCGTTCGTCTTCATCTGGGACCAGGATGTGACCGGCGCCTTGCTGCATGCCCTCGATGGCGCGACGCCGGGCTGCTACAACCTGGCGGGTGATGGCGCACTGACGATCCACGAAATCGCCCAGCGTCTCGGTAAACGCACGCTGAACCTGCCCGCGGGTCTGCTGCGCTCGGCCCTGTGGCTGGGCAGCCGCTTGGGAGTCAGCCGCTATGGCCCCGAGCAACTGGACTTCTTGCGCTATCGCCCGGTCCTGCTCAACACCTCGCTCAAGCAATGGGGTTATGTCCCGCGCAAGACCAGTGCCGAGGCTTTTGCGGCCTTCATCGCGGCACGCGAGGCCCAAGGCCGTCCGCTGAACGCGGCGGCGTAGGGCCCAGCTTTGCGCTACCGGGGACTGTATCGCTCAACTGTACCTGTCGGGATGGATACAGTTTGTCTATATTGACCTGACACCAAGGGGACTGCTTTATCCGACGCCCAGGCGCGGGAGGCAGTGATCTGACAAAAGCCGTCAATAGGAGACAAGCATGAACTGGTTCAAAGAATTTGCCAAAACGGCGATTGCCGCCGCCATCGTATCGGGCACGGCCTACGCGCAGGACATCAAGATCGGCTACAACGCCGACATGTCGGGCAGTGGCGTGGCCGAGCTGGGGATTTCGGGACGCTGGGGCTTCGAGGCGGCCATCGAGGACATCAACAAGGCGGGCGGCATCATGGGCCGCAAGGTGGTGGGCGTCATTCGCGACGACCTGGGCACGCCGCCCAAGTCCATCCAGAACATGACCGAGCTGATCGACAACGAGAAAGTCTCGGCCGTGGTCGGACCGGCCAACTCGGGCAATGCGCTGGCCTGGTTGCATCTGCCCCAGCAAAAGAAGATTCCGGTGCTGGTGCCTATCGCAACGGGCTCGGAGATCACCACCCGCTATGCGAACGAAGCGCAGAACTACCTGTTCCGCATTTCCATGGTCGACCGCGAGCAGTCCGCGCTGCTGGCCGCCTATGCGGTCAAGCATTCACAGGGCAAGAAGATTGCCGTTCTCGCCGACTCCACCGGCTACGGCCAGGGCGGCACCAAGGATGCGACGGCGATTCTGGAGCTGCATGGCATCAAGCCCGTGGCCGTGGAAAAGTTCGGCCCCAAGGACACGGACATCACTTCGCAGCTGTCCAAGATCAAGGCGGCCGGCGCGGATACGGTGATCGTCTACGGCCTGGCCGACGGCACGGCCCAGGTGCTGCGCAGCATGGAGAAAATCAACTACCTGCCCACCACCCTGGGTGCCTGGGGCAATCTGAGCTCGCTGTTCCCCAAGATGACCGGCCCCAAGCTGTCCGAGCACCTGATCATGGCGGCGTCGACCACGGAAGACACCAACGCCAAGACCCGTGCCCTGGGCGAGCGCGTGCGCAAGAACTTTCCCACGCTGACCACCTTCCCCTGCGCGGCGCAAAGCTATGACTCGGTGATGCTGCTGGCAGCCGCCATGAAGCAGGCCAACAGCACGGACGGCCCCAAGGTGGCGGCCGCGCTGGAAAACATCAAAGGCGTTCAGGGCGTGATCAAGACCTATGACCAGCCGTTCACCAAGACCATGCACGAAGGTCTCAATGTCAACGACTTCTACCTGGCCCGCTGGAAAGGCGACACCGTGGTGAAGTACGAAGACTCCGTGACCAAGGGCTTCCAGGCGTCTGACTTCAAGAAGTAAATCCCTCTCGTGATGGGAGCCGCTGGCGGACTGCGCAGGCAGTCCGCCAGCATCTGGCGTTGGTATGGCGAGCGATGGGAGTTGCAGTATGGGAGTCAGTATTCTTCAGGCCGTGTTCAGCGGCCTGGCATTGGGCAGCATTTATGCCCTGGTGGCCTTGGGTTTCAACATCACCCACAACACCACCAAAACCTTCAATTTCGGCCAGGGCGAATTCCTGGTCGCTGGCGCCTTCATCGGCGTCT
>JAMNYN010000092.1 GCA_023622805.1 Pseudomonadota bacterium
GACCGAGCATGTGCACCAGGGGCTGGTGAACCAGCAGCACTGCGTCCATGGCGCGCCCGTGGAGAGCGACGCGTCGCCGGTCAAAGCTTGATATCGGTCCCGGCCAGCACTTTGCCCACGCGCTCGTAGTCGGTCAGCAACTCCTTGTGCAGCGTCGCCGAATCGCGCTGGCTGCTGGGCTCGAAGCCCGCGCCTTCGAGGATCTTGCGGTAGGCCTGGGCCTCCAGCACGGCCTGCACCTGCTGCTTGATGGTGTTTTGCGCCGCGGTGGGCAGGGCGGCATTGGCCCACAGGCCCATCCAGCCGGTATAGGTGAGCTGGGGGAGGCCCAGTTCCTGGAACGTGGGGACGTTGGGCAGCAGGGAGGAGCGCTGCGCGGACGTGACGGCAATGGCCTTGATCTTTCCCGAACGGATCAGGGGCAGGGAGGTCGCCATGCCGTCGAACATCAAGGGCGTATGGCCGCCCATCACATCGCTCAAGCCGGGCGTGGAGCCTTTGTAGCCTATATGCACCAGGCGTGCGCCGCTGGCCTGGGACAGCAGCAGGCCCGCCACATGCGACATGGTGCCGGGGCTGTAAGAGGCGTAGCTCAGGCCTTCGGGACGCGATTTGGCCAGCGCGATCACTTCCTTGAGGTTTTGCACCGGCAGGTCGGGGGCCGCCACCAGGACCAGGCCGCCGCGCGACAGTTCCGCCAGCGGCGTGATGGCCTTGCGCGTGTCGTGGCGCATCTTGATGATGTGCGGGATTTCGCTCACCAGCGAGCTGACGCCGACCAGCAAGGTGTAGGCATCCACAGGCGCCTGCATCAGATCGTTGATGGCCAGGGCGCCGGCCGCTCCCGGCTTGGGGTCGACCACGAACGGATGCTGGAGGCTGCGGCCCAGTTGATCGCCCAGGGCGCGGGCCACCACGTCCGCGTTGCCGCCCGCAGGCCCGGCGACGATGAGGCGAACGGGCTTGCCGGGCCAGGCGTCGGTGGCAATTTCGGCACTGGCCTGCAGTCCATGGCTGGCCAATGTCAGAGCGGATGTGGCGCGCAGCAAGGCGCGTCGGGTCATGTGATGGGTATGCATGTTGTCTCCTGTCCTGGTGGGCGAAAAATCGCCACAAGCCACTGTAGAGACTTGGCGTTACCATCTTTCTCTTTTGGCGCCTACTTTTTCTCTTATTGCGACATTCCGCGTAAACCCTGATGGGTGTCAAGGCGCCGTGGCCAAGACTCTCCTACCTGCTTTTGGTGTTGCTATGGATACCCTGGTTAGAACGGTGACCCTCAACGGGTTTTTGACAGTCTGCAATCTGCATGGCTTGAACTCGCATGAGCTGCTGCGTGCGGTCGGCTTGAACGCGGGCTCATTGGTGGACGCCGAATGCCACATCTCCGCGGAAACCCTTTGTCGCCTGCTGGATCTGGCGGCGCAGGAATCCGCGTGTTCGGCGTTCGGCGTGCAAATGGCCCAGAACCGCCAGACGCTGGATTTCGGCATCATGGGCGTTCTGATGCGCCATCAGCCCTGTCTGCGCGACATGTGGCTCAGTGCCATCCGCTATCGACAATTGCTCAATGACGCCTTGGCCATTTCTCTGGAACCCGCCGGCGATCTGGCGGTGCTGCGCTTTGAACTGCTGGTGGACACGCGCATACCCCAGACGCAGTCCTGCGAGCTGGTCGCGGGAATCATGCTCCGCACCTGCCAGGCCGTACTCGGGCCTTTGTGGACGCCGCAACGAGTGAGCTTCATGCATGCAGCCCCGCAGGAGACCCACCACCACAAGCGATTCTTTGGCTGTCCGCTGGATTTCGGCAGTGAATTCAATGGCCTGGTTTTTCATGCGGCGGATTTGAAAGTCCCCAATCCTTCCGCCGATCCGGAACTGGTGCGTTATGCCGAAAGCGTGGTGATGCCTTTGCACGCGTCTGAAGACAAAGCCGTGCTTCAGGAGGTCAAGCGGAATATCTATCTTCTGATGCCGCTGGACCAGGCAAAAATCGAACGCGTCGCGGAAAGAATGAATTTGAGCGCGCGCACCTTGCAACGCCAGCTCGATCAAAGCGGCACCAGTTTCTCCGAGTTGCTGGACAGCGTGCGCAAGAACCTGGTGCTCAGGTACCTCAAGAACCAGCGCTATTCCATAGGCCAGGTGGCATCGTTGACGGGCTATTCACGCCAGGCCTCGTTCACGCGCTGGTTTCAGCAGAATTTCGGAATGTCGCCACGGCAGTGGCGCCAGGTCAATCCCTCTTGATCTGATCGCTGGAGGCGCTGCCTCGCGGCCGCGCACGCCTTCTGGCGCCCTAGGTGTTTTCCATGCGTGACGCCTAATGAGAAAGCATTGGCGCGGATAGAGAAATTCCAATCCTGGGCCTGATTACAGTGGATTCCATCGATTTCATGTTCGCATGCCGGCGCAGGGTCGGCATGCATTCATGTCGAATTTTGATTGGAATATGTATGCCCAAGATGACCCGTTTTTATGCAGTCGGTGGACCCGAAGTGCTGCGCTATGAGGACGTGGAGGTCGGTGATCCAGGCCCGGGCCAGGTGCGTCTGCGCCAGGCGGCCGTGGCCTTGAATTTCGCCGATACCTATTTCCGCACGGGTCTGTATCCCGCGCCGCTGCCGGCCGGCATAGGCAGCGATGCCTGCGGCACGGTCACGGCCGTGGGGGTCGGCGTGACGGATTTTCAGCCGGGCGACCGCGTGACCTATACCGGCGCGCACAACACCTTGGGCGCTTACAGCACGGAGCGCTTGATCAACGCTTCGGTGCTGATCCGTCTGCCCGATGCCATAGGCTTCGAGACGGCCGCGGCCATCACCATGCGCGGCCTGACGGCGGCATACCTGATGCGCCGCATCCATGACTTTAAGGCCGGCGACAGCATTCTGCTGCACGCCGCTGCCGGCGGAGTCGGTCTGCTGGTGTCGCAATGGGCCAAGCTGCAAGGCCTGCAGGTGATAGGCACGGTGTCCTCGCAGGCCAAGGCCGAGGTGGCCAAGGCGCATGGCTGCGACCACACCATCAACTACAGCC
>JAMNYN010000170.1 GCA_023622805.1 Pseudomonadota bacterium
GATCGCCGATCTGGCCCAGGGCTTGCACCGCGTGTCGCGCGAAAAAGCGCCGCAAGCCGTCGCGGAGCCCGCATGAGCCCAACCGCAGATGGGGATGATGTTGCCCGTCAGGCCTTGCGCCTGCTGGGGCCGGCGCCCGACGCGGAAGGAAGAAGACGCCGTGCTGGGCCTGCAGCCCTACCTGTGCGCGTCGCTCGCCTTCACGCAGAAGACGCCCGGCTCGGCCCCCTGGCTGGGCGACATGCCCAGCATGAAACGCGACATTCCGGCCGCGGCCCGGGGCATCTCCAGCGACCTGTTTCTTGCCGATCTGGCCCTGCATGAAGACCGGGCCCATGTCGCGGTGGCGCCCGATTTCGGCCCCGACCTCTACGCCAATGCCCTGTGGCCCACGCCACCAGGCCGTGACTAGGGCAGGCTCTTGAACTGCTGGTGCAACTGCACCAGCAACGCGGAACGCGGCAGCAGGTCCAGCCGCTTCTCCAGCGCCAACAGCCAGCCCGAGCCATGCAGCTTCTGCAGCACCCGGTCGACGCTGGCCGCCGTGTCCTTGTCGCCCTTGCGCACCCAGGCCACCTGGGGCGCGGGGTCGACCTCTTCCGACAACACGGCGTAGTTGCCCCATTCCTTGTCGCGAGCGACCAACTGGTTCAGCGTCAGGCTCTCGTGCACGGCGGCCACGCAGGAGGTGCCGTTGCGCAGCGCCAGCAGCGACTCGGCCATCGACTTGAAGCCCTTGAGCTCGGCGCCATAGCCCGTCAACGGCTTGGCATAGCTGCTGCCTTGCGACAGGCAGACCGGCTTGCCGCGCAAGTCCTCCCAGCGCTGTATGCCTTCGCGCTTGGCGAAGATCGCCGTTCCGCCATTGCGGAAGTACGGCGTCGGCGCATAGTCCATCAACTCGGCGCGCTCGGGCGTCAGCAGCATGCTGGCCACCAGCAGATCGACCTTGCCCTGCTGCAGAAACTGCAGGCGGTTCGCCGGCTGCACCTGCACCAGCTCGACGCGAACGCCCAGCTCGCTGGCGATCTTGCTGGCCAGCTCCGGATTGAAGCCGACCAGTTTTCCGCTGGCCGGATCAATCGAGCCGAAGCCGCTGTTGCCGTTCGCGATGATGCCTATGCTGATGCGGCCGCGATCGCGGATGCGATCGAGCGTGGCGTCCGCATGGGCTTGCGGCGCGCATGCAATGCATGCCGCCATGGCCAGCGTCAGACGGCCCAGGGCGCGTCGCGGGGAAGGGAAAGTCCAGGCAGGGGAATGTTTCATGGGGAGCAGAACCGAAAAGCAGGTAGGAAGTCATAGATCGTTGGCCAGTTGGAACAGGCAGTCGCCGCATTCGGTCAGCGCGGGCACACGCTGGCAGACGACCAGGCCATCGGCGGAGAAACGCACCAGCACAGGCTCGCGCTGCGGATGCGCAGGGCTGTGCAACAGCGCCGCGGGCTGACCGGCCGTGACCCGGTCGCCCAGGCGGACCAAGGGCTCGAACACCCCGTCATCGCGGGCGTAGACGTAATGCCTGGACCGGTCGACGCTCAGCAGGCGCGAACGATGGGGTGGCGCCGCGGGCAGCAGCGGGCCGTGCAGCACGCCCAGATGCCCCAGTACATGCAGCAAGCCCTGCCAGGCCGTGGCCAGCACCGCCGGAGTGACTTCACCGCCGCCGCCCAGCTCAGCCAGCAGCGCCATGGTCTGATGCCGCCGCGCGGCCGCCAGCAGCCCCACCGGATTGGGGAGGTCGTTGACGAAGGCCAGCGGCAGGCCAAAGGCATGCATGGCCGCCATCAGGCGCTCCTGCCGCTGCGCATCGGGGTCGCGCTGCGCGAACAGCGTGGCGCCGTGGTAGCGCAGCGAACTGCCTCCCGAATGCAGATCGATCACGACGTCCACACGGGGCAGCAGGCTGCGCTCGATGTAGTCGGCAATCACCTGTGTCGGCGTGCCCCGCGGATCGCCCGGAAAACTGCGGTTGAGGTTGCCGTCGTCCAGCGGCGAAGTCCGCAGGCCGGCCCGCGCCGCCGGGTAGTTGGCCATGGGCAGCAGGATCAGGCGCCCTCGCACCCACTGCGGGCCGATCTCGCGGATCAGCCGGGCCACGAGGACCTGGCCTTCGTATTCATCGCCATGGTTGCCCGCCATCACCAGCACCGACGGCCCCTCCCCGGCCGCGATCGATGCGATGGGAATGGGCTGCCACCCGTAAGCCGAGCGGTGCACGGAGTGCGGCAGGCGCAGATAGCCGACCTGCTTGCCCGGCCCCTGCAAATCCACCTCGCTCTGGATCGGTGACGCCGGTTTGTCTGGAGCTTCCAATGCCATCGCTCAGCCCCCGACCAACTGCATGCCTGTCGCACCCTCGCGCTCGAGCTGCGCCACCAGGCCCAGCTCCCAATCCAGGTACTGCTGAAAACCGGCATCCCGCAGCGCGACGTCCTGGTGCGCGTAGGGGCTGTACCAATGGTCGTCGTCGCCCGTCAGCACCTGGGCCGCACCCTGCGCCAGAGGCAGGCCGGCCTGCGCCCAGGCTGCGGTGCCGCCGGCGATGGCCTGCACGGCACGGCCCGTGCGCGCCGCCAGTTCGGCCGCCACGTGGCGGGCCAGTACACCGTCGGGCGAGGTCAGCAAAGTGATATGGCCCGGCGGCAGGGGCTGCACGAACGCGTACAGACGGTCCGGCACGGAAAAGCGCGCGCCGGCGATGTGCTGTTCTTCAAAGGCCGCGCGGCGGTCCACATCGAAGACGCTGGCCTGGCCCGCCTGCAGCAGGCCATGGGCCTGCCGCGGCGACACCAGCGGCACCGGCGCATGGGAGGCCAGCAGCCGCAGCGGTTCGCTGCCGATGTCGAGTGCGGCCAAAGCCGGCGGCGTGAAGACAAAGACTTCGTAGCCGCCCAGCTGCGCCAGCCAGGCCGCCGTGGTCAGGGCGCGCACGCCGTCCCAGTCGGCCAGCACGATGCGCGCACCGCGCACGGCCGCGTATTCGTCGGTGGCCTGCACCAGCTGGCCCCCGGGCGCCCAGCGCCAGCCCGGCAGGTGGCCGGCCTCGTATTCCTCGCGCGTGCGCACATCGAAGCGGTACAGCGAGCGCTGTTGCGCCTCACCCTCCAGCCGCTCCAGCCCGGCGCCATCGATGCGCAGCACGCCGGCGCGCTGCGCCACAGCGGCCGCGCGTTCACGCGCGACGGCCAGCGTGGCGGGCGCAGGCTCGGGCAAGACCGCGCCCCGCCCATAGGCCAGCGTGCGGCCCGTCAACAGCCAGTCCATGGTGCCGTTGCGCAGCGACACCACCCGGTTGGGAATGCCCGCGTCGATCAGCGTCTGCGCGCCGACAATGCTGCGCGTGCGACCGGCGCAGTTCACCACCACCAGCGTCTGCGGATCGGGCGCGATTTCACCGATGCGGTAGACCAGCTCGGCCCCCGGCAGGCTATGCGCGAACGGCAGGCTGAAAGCGGCGAACTCCTCGGGCGTGCGGCTGTCGACCACCACGATGTTGTCGCCGCGCTCTATGCCGGCATGCAAGTCGTCGGACGTGATCCAGGGCGTGTGCTTCTCGTGCTCTATGACTTCGCCAAACGCCTTGCTCGGCACGTTGGTGCCGCTGAAGATTTCATAGCCCGCCGCGGCCCAGCCATCCGTGCCGCCGGCCAGCACCGACAGCTCGCGCCAGCCCAGGCGCGCCAGCTTGTCCGCGGCCGTGTGCGACAGCGTCTCGTCGTCATCGACCAGCACGATGCGCGTGCCGCGTCGCGGCACCAGGCGGTCGATCAGCAGCTCCAGCCGCCACAGCGGCGCCGAGGCCGCGAACAGGAGGTGGCGGTGCGCGAATACGCCGGTTTCGCGCACGTCGAGCACGGCGATTTCCTGCCCATCCGCCAGCGCTGCCTTCAAGGCCTGCGGCGTGATGCGTGGATGGCGCAGGGCCGTGTCGTCCCCCGTGGAAGCTAGCGGAAAAAGGGTCTGGATGAGGGTCTGGGTCATGGGATGGTTCTCCGAGAAACAGCGGTCACGGTACGCACCCGGCCTGACCTGTTCAACGAAGAAATCCGCCTATGCATATGCGCCCAGCGCACTAGCCGCCCCGTCCCCGGCGACATGCGAAAAACGCGCATCGTTAGCCGAAAAGCTTCGTTCACGCATCCCGGTCCGGCCCCTAGATTGGGCACATCTTTTCTCTCTGATCCGGAGCCGCCCATGCCCACCAAACGTTTTTTTCTGCGCTCCCTGGCGTCGGCCGCCGCACTGACCTTGGGCGGCGCCGCGCTGCATTTTTCCGTGCTCCATGCGGCCACCACGACCGCCCCCAGCTTCCCCAACAAGCCCGTGCGCATCATCGTGCCGGTGGCGGCGGGCGGCAGCGCCGACAAGCTCACTCGCACCTTGGCCGAACGGCTGTCCGTGCTCTGGGGGCAAAGCGTGGTGGTCGAGAACATTGCCGGCGCCAGCGGCACCATAGGCGCCGCCAAAGTCGCGAAGGCAGCCCCCGATGGCTATACCCTGCTCCAGCAGGGCGAAGGGCTCACGCTCAACGGCATCCTGTTCCGCTCCCTGCCCTACGACACGAACAAAAGCTTCACGCCCATCGTCAAGGCCGTGGTCAGCCCGCAAGTCTTGGTCGTCAACCCCGGCACGGGCCTGAACACCCTGGCCGACTACCTGGCACGCGCCAAGGCCCAACCCGAAAGCATCAGCCTGGCCCTGCCGGGCAATGGGGGCATCGCCCATGTGGCCCACGAAATCCTGGCCCAGGAAACGGGCGCCAAGGTGAACTACATCCCTTACCCTGGCGGTGGTCCGGCCGCCGTGGATGTGATCGCCGGCCATGCCAACGCCACGCTGATCACTCTCGCGGCAGTCACCGAATACGTGCGTGCGGGGCGGCTGCGCGCGCTGGCCGTCACCACGGCCTACCGCTCTCCCGCGCTGCCCCAGGTGCCCACCGTCGCGGAAGCGGCCCAGCTTCCCGGCTTTTCGGTCGAAAGCTGGCAAGGCTATTTCGCGCCGGTGGGCACGCCGCAGGCCGTGGTGCAGAAAATCAACCGCGACATCAACCTGGTGCTGCAGTCGCCGGAAATCCGCGCCCAGCTCGAAGCCCAGGGTTTCAAGGTGGCGGGCGGCACGTCCGCGGATCTGGCGAAAAGCCTGCAGGCCGAGCAGCCGCTCTACGCGCACGCCATCAAGACCGCGGGACTGGCGCTGCGCTGAAGCCAGCACCTCGGCACCTGCCATCAAAAAGCCGTCACGCCCCATCGAGGCCGTGACGGCTTTTCTGTCACTCTCAGTCCAGCGAAGCCCCGGAGGCGCGCACGCGCTCGCCCTGGACCTGGTAGTCACGGCTCAGGAAGTCGCGGTATTCGGCCGGGGTGGAAGCCACCGCCACATAGGAGAAAGCGTCGACCTGCGTCTTGCGGAACTCGGGCTCCTGCAGGATCTTGCGCACGTCCGCCGAGATCTTTTCCACCAGCGGCGCGGGCGTGCCTGCGGGCGCCAGCAGCCCGATGTTGAACACGGCCTGGATATCGCGCACGCCCGCCTCACGGAAGGTCGGGACATCCGGCAAAGCCACGCTGCGGGCTTCCGAGGAAACCGCCAAGGCCTTGAGCCGGCCGCCCTTGATGTGCTGCTCGATGACCGAGACACCCAGCACCGCGGCGTCGATCTGGCCGGCAATGATTTCCGGGATCAAAGGCGCTGCGCCCTTGTAGGCCACATGCACCATCTCAAGCCCTTCCTGCTTGGAGAACATGGCCAGGGGCAAGTGCACGATGCCGCCGGCACCGGACGAGCCATAAGTCATGGGCTTGGTCTTGGAGGCCTGGCGCGCCTGGGCGATGAACTCCTGCAGCGTATTGGCCTTGGAGTTCTGCGGTACGAAAAACACCATGGGCACGCTGATCAGCCGCGAGATCGGCGCGAAGTCCTTTTGCGCGTTGTAGGGCAGCTTCTTGTACAGATGCGGATTCATGGTCAAGGCCGCTTCGGTCGCTGCGAACAGCGTGTAGCCGTCGGGCGCGCTCTTGGCGACGAATTCGGCGCCGATGATTTCGTTCGCACCGGTGCGGTTGAGCACCACCACCGGCTGTGCCCAGGTCTTGTTGAGCCGGATGGCCAGGGCCCGGGCCAGGTTGTCGACGGGGCCGCCCGCGGCATAGGGAACGACGATATTCACGGGCTTGTTGGGAAACGCCGGCGGTGTTTGCGCGCTGGCCAAGGTGGACAGCAAGGCGGCGGCGCTCGCGACGACGGCCGCGGTGAAGTGGTGCAGAGATTTCATGATGGGACGGACGAACAGGGGGAAGCCTTCCCTGCGAGAGGGAAAGGGCAATGAATGGGCAAGATGCGTGCGGGAAAGCGCGACGATCAGCTGCGGACACGCTCCATGCGTGTCAGTGGCAAGGACTCGCTCTCGCTGAGCGCCGGCTGCAGCACGAAGTTGAAGCGTGCGCGCACGATGGGCGCGGTGATGCCCAGCGATTCATAGCCGGCCGGGTCGACGCCGCGCTCCAGGGCCACGATCAACCCATCGCGCGTGGCAAACGCAAAGTCATCGTCCAGATAGGTATCGCCGGGCAGATTGACCTGGGTGGTCAGCGTGCGCATGCCAGGGGCGACCACCAGGAAGTGGATATGCGCCGGGCGGTTGCCGTGGCGCCCCAGGGCCGCGAACAGCTCCGACGTGGGGCTGGCCGGCGGAATGGCATAGCCCGGCGGCAGGTAGCTGCGAAAGCGATAGCGGCCCTGGGCATCCGCCTGGATACGGCGGCGCAGTTCATAAGGTTTCATGCCGGGAAAGAAATGCGAATAGCCGCCCTGGCTGTTGGCATGCCAGACGTCGATCAGCGCATGGGGGACGGGCTGGCCTTGCAGATCCAGCGCCTGCCCTTCCATCACGAAAACTTCGCCCTGGGGCTCGCCTTCATCCAGCCGGACTTCGCCCTGTGACAAGGGCGCTCCCGCCACGAACAAGGGGCCTTCGATGGCCCGGGGCGTGCCGCTTTGCAAGCCGGCCTTGGCATCGGCCTCGTCCGCACGGATGTCCAGCAAACGGTCAAAGCCCAGGCCCGCCGTGATCAGCCCGATCTGGCCGCTGGCGCCCAGGCGGCCGAGCCAGTCCATGGCGGCCCAGAATTCATCGGGCGTGACATCGAGCTCGTCGATGGTGTGAAAAAGGTCGCTCACCACGCGCTGCGTCAGCTGCCGCACGCGCGGGTTGCCAGGCGCCGTCTGCGTGCTGTTCACCAGCGCCAGAAGCTGGTTCTGGGTCATTTCGGCCATGCTTGTCTCCTTGTGCTTTTATCGTTTTCGCACCGGGTGCAGAAAGGTCGGCACACCAGTCACGGCACAAGCGTAATTTCATGCACGCCGTTGATCTATTGAATTATTTGCGAGGGTCTGTTCGATTTTGTCGATGTATTCAGCAAACGAGGGGACCAGGCCCCGGGCGGCCTCAGGAATGGCAGGCCGCGCAGGCCTGCAAGGCCTGGCTCGCTTCCTTGCGGGCCTGCTCGACCAGAAAATCCAGAAAGACGCGGGTGCGCTGCGGAATGAACTTGCGGCTGGGCAAGGCCGCGTAAATGGCCAGGCGGCCGGTGATCCAGGGGCTCAGCACCCGGACCAGTTCGCCCCGCGTGACATAAGGCGCCGCGATGTCCAGCGTCACCGAAGTGATGCCGGCCCCATCCAGCGCGGCCCGCAGCAAGGTGTCGGTATGGTTGGCCGCGATCACCGGTGTCACGGCCACTTCCACCGGATGCTCAGGCTCCGTGGCGCGCCACATCCGCCAGGCGCGCGGACGGGTCCCCGTCAGCCGCAGTCGCAGGCACTCATGGCCGGCCAGATCCTCGGGCGTTTGCGGCGTGCCGCGGCTTTGCAGATAGGCCGGTGACGCCACCAGAATCGCTTCGGCCTCGATCACCTTGCGCGCCACGACCTCGCCGTTGAAATCGTCGATCGTGCCCATGAGCGTGATGTCGAACGCTTCATAGGGCGGCTCACCCGTCGTCGCCACCTCGATGTCGAGCTCGATCTGGGGATAGCGCCGCCTGAATTCGGCCAGCATGGGCGCGAGCACATAGTTCGCCAGCACCGGCGGCGAGTGCACGCGCAGCAAGCCCTTGAGCTCGCTGGTCTGGGAACTGGTCACGGCATCGGCTTCATCGATGTCCTGCAGGATGTTGCGCACCCGGCCCAGATAGGTCTGCCCCGCCTCGGTGAGCGACAGGTGGCGCGTGGACCGCTGCAGCAGCCGGGTCCCCAGGTGGTCTTCCAGATCCGCCACCAGGCGGGTCACCACCGGGGCGGACATGTCCAGGGCACGGGCCGCCGCGGCAAAACCGCCCTCGTCCACCACGCGCTCAAACACCCGCATCGACAACAAACGGTCCATGGCGCACCTTTTCGAACATCGCCCAAAAATTGATTATTCCATTTTTAGAAACGCTCGTATTCCGTTTTGGTTGTTTATCTTTGCTATCGGAAATTTTAAAGTTCATCCATCGACGAGACAAATGACGCAGCCGCCTCGCCGAGGCATGCCACAGGGCCTACAGCCCGACTGCATCACCGCCAACAAACCCAAGGATTGACACCATGAACCGCTCTTACCTCAGTGCTATCGCCATCAGCTTCGCTGCCTTGACCGCCGGTCAGGCCATGGCCGCGGATGCCGCCCCCCTCACCCGTGCGCAAGTCATCGCCGATCTGGCCGAAGCCCAGCGCACCGGCGACATGCTGGCCGACGGCCCGACCGGCATGAAGATGAACGAACTGTTCCCCGGCAGCTACCCCGCCAAGGCCGTCGCCGCCAAAGGCAAGACCCGCGCTCAGGTCATCGCCGAGCTGGCCGAAGCCCAGCGCACTGGCGACATGCTGGCCGATGGCCCGGCCAGCATGAAGCTCAACGAGCTGTACCCCGGCAGCTACCCCGCCAAGGCCGTCACCGCCCAAGGCAAGACCCGCGAGCAGGTGAAAGCCGAACTCATCCAGGCCATCCAGGCAGGTACGCTGCCCGTCTACTCCGGCGCCTGAACCCGCCCGCAGCCGGTCCTCTTGAGGGGCGGCGCTTTCCGTCCAAGGGCTGCCTTCCGGCAGCCCTTTTGCGTGGATCAGCGGTTCAAGGCCTCGACCACGGCTTTCGCCTTGAGGTACTGGCCGGCGAGATTGGCGCGGGCCAACTGCTTGTCTTCCGGGGAAAGATCCATCTTCGCGATTTCATCGTCCATTTCGGCCAGCAGATCCGCGGGCACCTTGGAGAAGTCCACGGGCCGGGCATTGGGGCCGCGTGGCTGCAGGATCGCGGGGAGCGGCGCGGCAGCGACAGGCGCCGCGGTGACGGCCTGCGGCTTGGCTTGCAGCAGTGCCACCACATCCGGGCTGCTGTGCGCCTGGGCGATCTGCAGGGGCGTTTGGCCGCTGCTGTCCGCCGCGTCAAGGCGTATGCCGCCGCCCGCGATGAACAGCTGCACGGCGACATCGTCCTTGCGGCGAATGGCCTCGATGAACTGCGGCTGGGAGTGGTAGACCATGCCCATGGCGTTGAGGTTCTTGCGCGCTTCCACCTTGGCCTGCACGCTCGTGCCAGCCGCTGCGGCTGTAGCTTGCGGCACGGCGGATTCTGGCGTTGGCGCGGCGGGGATCAGGGCCGCGACAGCCTCCAGGTCCGGGGTCTGCACCGGACGGCCCGGGATCTCCATGCGCTCGACCAACACATTGGGCAGCTTGGCGCGAATCGCGTCGATGTTTTCCTGGAGCTGACCCGCAGCCCGGTCTTCATCGCTGCCGCGAATGGCGCGTGTGATGCCATTGAAGAGGCCGGAAGTCAGTGACTCGGTCTTCTTGATGTTGTAGTAGATGACATACGCTTTCACGCCCTGGGCAAAGCTGTACAGACAGACCTGGTGGCCTTCGACGATGAAGGCAAACGCGTTTTGCACCGGCGGCGGCCGCTTGCTGATTTCCGCATAGGCGTCTTCGCAGACATACTCCGGTGAAGGCACGGCGGTCGCCATCTGCTTGAGCTTGGGAGCGCCAGGACGGGCCGGAGGCGCGGACGGCATGGCCCGGTAGCTCAGGTTGGCAGGAATGGCGAACTGGGACAGCGCATTCTTGACGCCATTGGCAGCGTCCTGCGGCGGCGTGCCGGGAAATACCAGCTCTGCCTTGCTGATCTGGATGTTCCACTGGTCACGGATATCCTTGGCGTTCGCCTGCAGGCCCAACACGGCCATCACGCCCGCGGCCATCACTCTCTTTGCGCGCATCCTCTTGCTCCTTGCTCTTGTTCAATGCGGATTGCTGAAGCGCGAAGCATACCGCCAAGAATCATTTTGTAACAAGTGCGTAGGGGTCTTTTGTAGGCTGCCAGCCATCAGGACAGCCCCCTCAAACCTCGCTCAGTGCTTTGACTCGACTCAGCGCACGGGGATCTACCCCTCTGGCGGCCACTCAACATGCCACCTCGGCCTTACTGGTCGAAGCTTCTCAAATACAAGTCCTGGGGTGTAGGGCGCACCGCACAGGAAATGATCTACCAGCTGCTTAGCGGTCTGATGTGGCGACGGAATCGCCCATAGCGCCTTCCATACCGAGTCTGCGTCGACATCGCCAGAATTTCTGTCGGCATCCTTCATATGAACCACTCGATTTCTGAGCTTTTCGAGCTTCATAAAAGACTCCCAAATCGATTTCCCTTTGGGTGTGAGCACATCGAAAACGCGCGGAAGCACCACGGCGAATTTCTCCCCCAGTGGCAACGACCGCTCCATCTCTTCTTTCCCCAACACCCTTGAAGGCCCATGCTTTTTGCCTTGTTGCTGGTAGGTCAACCAGGGAGGGATCCACTCGTTCGCGAAGCATTCCAGCGCTGTGTAGGCAGCAAATACGGATAGAGTCAACGACTCTGCGAACTCAACGGCGTCCGCGGTGGAGTGAAATTGACTGAATCCCCTAGGCGCGTGTTTTAACGCTTCATGCGCGCGCAGTTGTTGAGCCATTAGGAAAGCACGCCGGGATGCACTCAGAAGCATTGCCGTTGCGTTCGGAATTGGGAAAGCCAGCACTCGATCCTGCTTTAAGCGGATCACATCCACGGAGAGCAACGTTTGCTCAGAAGATGCATCCGGGGCGTCCCCATCTGCCGAAAACTGAGACTCCAGCAAGACACCTTGCAGGCGCCAGTCCATATCGTCGGGCATGATCACGCTCCCTTCCACTGGCTATCAGCACTTGCATCCGCGCTGAATTACTGGAATTCAAATCTGAATACAGAAAAGCCCCAGATCATTTCTGATCTGGGGCTTCATGTTTTGGTGGCCTGGGACGGAATCGAACCGCCGACACAAGGATTTTCAATCCTCTGCTCTACCGACTGAGCTACCGGGCCGCTGAAGCTCAAAGTATAAGGGCAGTTTTTGCCCCCAAAATCGAAAAACGCAAAATTTTTGAAAAATTTCTAGCCGCGCTTGTTTCGACCCAGATCCACACCCAGTTGCCGCAGCTTGCGGTACAGGTGGGTGCGCTCCAGGCCGGTCTTTTCCGCCACCCGGGTCATGGAGCCGCCTTCGCGTGCCAGATGGAACTCGAAGTAGGCTTTTTCGAAGCCGTCACGCGCCTCGCGCAGCGGGCGGTCCAGGTCAAAGCCCTGGTGCTGCTCGGGCCCGGCCTGGGCCATTGCGCGCCCGCTGGAGGCCAGGCTGTGGTGTATGGACTCCACACCCGGCAATACCGGGCTGCCGGCCTCCACCACGGCCGCCTGGCCTGCTGCCGGCGCCGCCTGGGCCGTGCTGCGGGCCAAGCCCTGCTCCACCGCCTTGAGCAGCTTCTGCAAGGTAATCGGTTTTTCCAGAAAAGAGAACGCGCCTATGCGGGTCGACTCCACTGCGGTGTCGATGGTGGCGTGACCGCTCATCATGATCACCGGCATCGTCAACTGCCCCAACGCCGCCCACTCCTTGAGCAGAGACACCCCATCGGTGTCGGGCATCCAGATATCCAGCAGCACCAAGTCGTAGCTGCTGCTCAGACGCGCGGCCCGTGCCTGCGTCGCGTTCTCCGCCAAGTCGACACTATGACCCTCGTCATTGAGGATTTCCGACAACAAATCCCGGATCCCCAGTTCGTCGTCGACCACCAGTATGTTTGCCATGTGTTTTGAAACGCCTATGTACTGCGGTGAGCGGAACCCTCCGCGAGGGCCTTGCTTTCAGGGGCAAATGATAGCGACACTTGTGCTCCCTGCACCATCCCGTTTTCTACTCGGTTGATCAAGTCAATGCGGGCCCCATGCTCGTCTGCTATTTTCTTGACAACGGCCAGCCCCAATCCTGTGCCGCGCGCCTTGGTCGTGACATAGGGCTCGAAGGCCCGCTGCAGGATATGCGCAGGAAACCCGCACCCTTTGTCACTGATCGTCAAACGCACGCGCTGGGTGACTTCGCTCCAGTGGGTGCTGATCTCGACCGCCTCAGGTTCGCGACCAGCTTCGGTCGCGGCCTGCTCTGTCGCATCCTGCGCATTTTGCAACAGGTTATGCACTACCTGGCGCAGTTGTTGTGCATCGCCAGCGATCCGCGGGCATGCCGGATCCAGCGCAACCTGCACTGGCACGGCCGCATTCTCCTCACCATAGAGATTCATCACGTCCATGACCAGCACATTGAGGTCCAGCGGCAACAGTTCTGCCGCCGGCAGGCGCGCATAGTCGCGAAATTCGTCCACCAGACGCTTCATCGCGCCCACCTGCTCGACGATGGTCTTGACCGACTTGCCCAGCAAGGCCTGGTCGAGGGGCTCCAACTTGTCCATCAGTTTCATCTCGAGGCGCTGGGCCGACAGCTGTATCGGGGTCAGCGGATTCTTGATTTCATGGGCCACGCGGCGGGCCACTTCGCCCCAGGCCTGAGCCCGCTGGGCCGAGACGATCTCGGAGATATCGTCAAACACCAGCAGGCGCTGGGTATCGGGCAATTCGGCGCCACGCACCACCAGGCTGGTGCTGTCGTGCACCACGCCACCGCCGCTGGTGCTGTGCAATTCGTGGACTTTCTGCCAGCGATCGCGGCCCAGATAGGCGCCGCTCTCCCCCAAGAACTGCGCGAACTGCTCACGCACGATCTGGGCGAATTCGGCCAATCCCGGCACCTCCCCCAGCATGCGCCCCTGGTAGGCGGCCATGGGCACGCGCAGGATGCGGGTCGCGCCCGGGTTGCTCGAGACCACATGGCCCACCTCATCGAGCACGATCACGCCCGATGTCAGATTGTCAAGAATGGTCTGCAGGTTGGCGCGCGCCGCATCCACCTCGGCCATGCTCTGGCCCACGGCCGCATGGGCTTCGGCCAGTTGCCGGGTCATCAGCGCAAACGCCCGTGTCAGCCCGCTGAGCTCGTCCGAACTGGGCAGCGACGCCTTGGGACGCAGGTCGCCCCGGGCCACTTCGCGCACGCCCTGGGCCAGCATCAGCAAAGGCCGCGCCAGCTGGTTGCCCAGCACCACGGCCAGCAGGATGGCGCCAAACACCGCCATGAACAAGCTCAGCGTGAGCGTGCCGATATACATGCGCTGCAAGCCCTCGCGGGCCAGGGCGCGCTCCTGGTACTCGCGGTTGGCTTCCTGCACCGCCAAGGCGTTGGTCACCAGCGCCGTGGGCAGCGGCAGCGTGGCCTGCACATAGCGCGGCTCGGCCAGCAGGCCCACGGCAGGATTGGGCACCAGCGCCAGCGTACGCACGCGCACCTGCTTGAGCATGCGCTGCAAGGCCTCGGGGTCGCTGGTGGACGGGGCATCGTCGAGCCCCTCGATGCGGGCCACCGCGCGCTGCTCGCGCAAGGCACGCATTTGCTGGGCACTGGGCCGCTCGGGCAGCAACAGGTTGAACTTCGACGGACCCACGCTGGCCAGCACCTTGCCCGAAGCGCTCCACAGCACCACATCGATCGCGCCGAGCTGGTCGCGGATACGTTCGAGCTCCAGGCCCGCCGCCGCATCCGGCACCTGGACCAGTTGGGCACTGGCCGTGCGCGTGTTGTGGGCCATGTCGTTGGCCACGGTATCGAGGGTGGCGCTGGCCAGGCTCACGCCCGCCAACAGCGCGCCTTCCACCTTGACGTCAAACCAGCTCTCGATGGAGCGTGAAACGAATTGGTAGGAAACCACGTAAATCAGCAGGCCGGGCAGCACGCCCACCAGCGCAAAAATTCCGGCGAGCTTGAGCAGCAGGCGGCTGCCAAAACGCCCACGGCGCAAGCGCACCGCCAGCCGCAGGCCGCCCCACAGCAACACGCCCAGCAGCACGGCAGCCACCAGCACGTTGACGGTGAACAGCCAGTTGTAATTGCGCTCGTAGACGTCGCGGTTGTTCGTGGCCAGCGTCAGCAGAAACAGCAGCACCAGGCCGATCGCGCACATCAACCCCAGGCCCACGCCCAGTGCCCAACGCGCAGTGCGCGAGAGCCGGTTCGCAGGGGCGCTGGGCGCTTCACTGTGCAGGTTCATGGCGTGCTTGCGCCTTCCAGACGCAGGCTCTGCGCCATCTGCAGGTTCCAGCCCGCGCGGCCCATGGCCCCGATCTGCAGCGGCCGGGGCAGTTGCGACAGGTCCAGGCCGAAGCGCATGTGCACCGTCACCGGCGTGTCTTCGG
>JAMNYN010000084.1 GCA_023622805.1 Pseudomonadota bacterium
GGCGGTCGCCAGCCCGGCGGCATGGTCAAGTCCGGCGAGTGGGAAACCGTCAACCAGGCCAGCGCCCTGTGGACCCGCCCCAAGAAGGACATCTCCGAAGCGCAGTACCAGGAGTTCTACCGCGCCATCAGCCACGATTCGGAAAATCCGCTGACCTGGGCGCACAACCGCGTCGAAGGCAATACCGAGTACACCCAGCTGCTGTTCATCCCGGCCAAGGCCCCGTTCGACCTCTGGAACCGTGACAAGAAAACGGGCGTGAAGCTGTACGTCAAGCGCGTCTTCATCATGGACGACGCCGAAGCCCTGCTGCCCAGCTACCTGCGCTTCGTCAAGGGCGTGATCGACTCGGCCGACCTGCCGCTCAACGTCAGCCGCGAGCTGCTGCAGGAAAGCCGCGACGTGAAGCTGATCCGCGAAGGCTCGACCAAGCGCGTGCTGTCCATGCTCGAAGACCTGGCCAAACACGACCAGCACGCCGCCGCTGATGCGAATGCGGATGCGGATGCGGACGGTGCGGCAGCCGATGCTGTGACCGACGTGGTCAGCGAGGAAGACAAGGCCAAGGAAGGCAAGTACAGCCAGTTCTACGCCGAGTTCGGCGCCGTGCTCAAGGAAGGCCTGGGCGAGGACTTCGCCAACCGCGAACGCCTGGCCAAGCTGCTGCGCTTTGCCTCGACCACCAGCGATGCCGCGACCGTGTCGTTTGCTGACTACAAGGCCCGCATGAAGCCGGGCCAGGAAACGATTTACTACATCACGGCAGACACCCTGGCCGCGGCCAAGAACAGCCCGCAGCTCGAAGTCTTCAAGAAAAAGGGCATCGAAGTGCTCTTGATGACCGACCGCGTCGACGAGTGGGCGCTGAACTACCTGACCGAATTCGACGGCACGCCTTTGCAGTCCGTGGCCAAGGGGGCGGTCGATCTGGGCGACCTGCAGGACGAAGCCGAAAAGAAGGCCGCGGAAGAAGCGGCTGAGACCTTCAAGCCCCTGCTGGCCAAGCTCAAGGAAGCGCTCAAGGACAAGGCCGACGACGTGCGCGTGACCACGCGCCTGGTCGATTCGCCCGCCTGCCTGGTGGTCAAGGACGACGCCATGAGCAACCAGCTCGCACGCCTGCTCAAGCAGGCCGGTCAGGCCGCACCCGCGTCCAAGCCCGTGCTGGAAGTCAATGCCGAGCACCCACTGGTCAAGAAGCTCGAGGGCTCGGTGCACTTCCATGACCTGGCCCACATCCTGTTCGACCAGGCCCTGCTGGCCGAAGGCGGCCTGCCGGAAGATCCAGCCGCCTACGTCAAGCGGGTGAACGCACTGCTGGTGTGAAATTGAGCACCCCCTGAGCCGCTTTGCGGCATGGACCGCCCCGGCGCCCCCCTCTCATCCTGCGGTGGAGGGGGGCGACAGCCTCGCTGCGGGGCGGCCCTTGCTCGCTGTCCCCTTGCTGGGGCACGCCAGTTGCGTGGGGCGTGGGCGGTGCGAGCGCTGAAGTGTCTCCTGCGATCCCTTGTGAATCCCCTGCGCCTGCCGGCCAGGGGATTTCTGCTTTCTGGCGGATACCGCAAGCCTGCTACCCGCGCAGGGGCTCTATCCGTGAACCGACCTGCGGCAGAATGTATCCATGTCCCAACACCTCCGCATCTTTCGCCGTGCCACCTTCCTTGCTGGAATGGCAGCCTTGTCGGCCGGCCTGGCCGGCTGCAACTCCATGGGCGTGGGTATTGGCATTCCGGTCGGCCCTTTGTCGGTTGGCGTGGGCATGGGCAGCGGTGGCCCGAGCCTGGGCGTGGGCACGGGCTGGGGGCCGCTGGGCGTAGGTGTCGGCGTGCAGCCTGGCGGTCAGGTCACGGGCCACGCGGGTGTGGGCGTGTCGGCCCCCGTGGGGCCGGCTTCGGTGGGGGTGGGCGTGGGTCGGTCGACCGTGCTGCATGACCCGAATGCCGTCGCGCCGGCGCAGGTCCAGCCCGAAGCGGCGCCAGCTCCTGGCCCCGTGCGCCAATGGCAGGACGCCCAGGGCCGGGTCGTGCCCGAGTGCCAGACGCGCGGTGGCTGCGCACCACGCTGAACATCACGCAGGCAGGGGCGCTTCCCGCATGGCCTCGATCTGCTCGATGAGCATGTCGGTCTGGCCGCGCCAGTAGTCGGGGCTGCCGAACCAGGGGAAGTTGATCGCGAAGATCGGGTCTTCCCAGCGGCGGGCCAGCCAGGCGCTGTAATGGATCAGGCGCAGCGTGCGCAGCGGCTCGATCAGCACCAGCTCGCGCCGGTCGAATGCGCGAAACTGTTCATAGCCGTCGAGCAGGGCGCCGAGTTGCTGGGCGCGCTGGCGCCGGTCGCCCGACAGCAGCATCCACAGGTCCTGCACCGCGGGGCCCATGCGCGCATCGTCCAGATCGACAAAATGCGGCCCGCCGCTGCCCGTGGTTTCGTCCACCGGCGTCCAGAGAATATTGCCCGGATGGCAGTCGCCGTGCAGGCGTATGCTGGCCGCGTCTTGCAGGCCGAAGAGCGCGTGCTCGCCCTCCGAGCTGGTGCGGCTGGCGATCAGCGCCAGTGCCTGCTCGCAGGCCGTGCGCCAGCCGGTTTCCGCTTCCAGCGGAATCATGCGCTGCGTCAGCAGCCAGTCCAGCGAATCCTGGCCGAAGCTTTGCAGGTTCAGCGTCGGGCGGGTGGCAAAAGGCTGGGCCGCGCCCACGGTGTGGATGCGCGCCAGAAAGCGGCCAATCCATTCCAGCACTTCGAAGTCGTCCAGCTCGGGCCTGCGCCCGCCGCGCCAGGGGCTGACCGAGAACGCAAAGCCCGCATGCTGGTGCAAGGTCGCGCCCAGCAGGGTCATGGGACCGACGGCCGGAATTTCCGCGGCTTCCAGCTGCGCCGAGAACGCATGTTCTTCCGCAATCTGCGCTGCGCTCCAGCGGCCCGGGCGGTAGAACTTGGCCACCACGCGTTCGCCGTCTTCGAGGAACACCTGGTAGACCCGGTTCTCGTAGGAGCTGAGCGCCGTGAGGCGTCCATCCCCGTGCAGGCCGACCGACGCCAGT
>JAMNYN010000605.1 GCA_023622805.1 Pseudomonadota bacterium
TTGTGCTGTCATGAAAAGCTGCGCTAAGCCGCTATCGCATCAAAATATTTCCTTATTTCAGGAAATTGTGAAATATGTTTTTGACGCCTCTGGATGCGGAAAATGCGGTGCGCGCTCACTCTCCTCAGCGCGATTTTCCCGTGAGAAATATGATTGCCCCCCCCGACGAACTGCAGCTGGATCGACACCATCGGCACATTCTTGCAGTCAAGGCGCTGATCCAGCGGCATCGTCGATTCGTGTAATCACACCATGCAAAAAACATCTATACCAACCCTGCATCACTTCTCCAATCCATGGATGAGGAAGGAAACGCCATGCATGTACTAACCCTCCTGCTTCTGGCCGTTCTCGGCATTCCGCTGACCCTGGGGGGCGGTTATCTGCTGGCCCTGGGCGGCAGCCCTTTCTATCTACTGAGCGGCGTGGTCGTGCTGATCGCCGCCTATGGCGTTCTCAAGCGCCAACGCTGGGCCACTCCTTTGTATGCCGTCTGGATGCTGGTGCTGCTGGCCTGGTCCCTGTGGGAGTCGGGTCTGCACTGGTGGCCTTTGGCAACCCGGCTGGGTCTGCCCGCCATCATCGGCTTTGTGATGGCCATTCCTGCTTCGCGCCGTAGCGCCGCAGGCACGCCCGCGCCTTTCAGCGCCGGCTGGCCCGTGCTGGCCGCTTCGGCGCTGGCCGCCGTGGTGGCCCTGGCCGGCATTCCTTTCCACCTGCATGAGACCGCAGGCAAGCTGTCCATGGAAGTGGTCAACGCGGACGCCAAGCTGGGCGACGGCGCACTGGCGGATGGTGACTGGGGCGCCTACGGCCGTACCCACTACGGTCAGCGCTTCTCGCCCCTCAAGCAGATCACGCCCGAGAACGTCAGCCAGCTGGACGTGGCCTGGCAGATCCGCACGGGCGACATGAAGGGGCCTGGCGACGTGGGCGAGACCACCTACCAGGCGACCCCGTTGAAGGTCAACGGCAATCTGTACCTGTGCACTCCCCACAGCCTGGCCATCGCCCTCGACGCCGACACCGGTGCCGAAAAATGGCGTTTCGATCCCCAGGCCGGCCTGGAATCGGGGCGTCAGCACCAGACCTGCCGCGGTGTGTCCTTCCACAGCAGCGCCGCGCCCATCCAGGTCGCAGCCGCGCCTGCTGAGGCTGCCTGCGTGAACCGCATCTTCCTGCCCACCTCGGACGCCAAGCTGTACGCCCTGGATGCCGCCACCGGCAAGCCTTGCGCGGACTTCGGCAAGAACGGTGCCATCGATCTGATGCACAACATGCCTTCCAAGCAGCCGGGCTTCTACAACCCCACCTCGCCACCCGTCGTGGCCGGTGACAAGGTGATCATCGGGGGCTCCGTCAACGACAACTATGCCGTCAAGTCGCCTTCCGGCGTGATTCGTGCCTATGACGTGCATACGGGCCAGCTGCTGTGGAACTGGGACTCGGGCAATGCCGAGGCTACCGCGCCGTTCGACATCAACAACCCCGACCAGACCTACCAGGCGTCGTCGCCCAACAGCTGGTCCGTGTCCAGCGTGGACATGGCCCTGGGCATGGTCTACATCCCCATGGGCAACCGCACGCCCGACCAGTTGGGCATGTACCGCAATGCCGACGAAGAAAAGTACGCCACTTCGGTGGTGGCACTGGACCTGGCCACAGGCAAGGTGCGCTGGGTGCAGCCGTTCATGCACCACGATCTGTGGGACATGGATTCGCCCGCACAGCCTGTACTGGTCGACCTCGACCTGGCCAAGGGCCGCGTGCCCTCCATCGTGGTGCCGACCAAGCAAGGCGATGTCTACGTGCTGGACCGCCGCGACGGCACGCCCGTGCATGCCATCACGGAACGCGCAGCGCCTCAGGGTACGGAAATTCCAGGCCAGACCGTGGCTGCCACCCAGCCGGTTTCGGCCCTGAGCTTCGAGCCTCCACCGCTGAAGGAGTCCGACATGTGGGGCGCGAGCTTGATCGACCAGATGATGTGTCGCATCCAGTTCAAGAAGCTGCGCTATGAAGGCCGTTACACGCCTCCTTCGCTGCAAGGCTCCATCGTCTATCCCGGCAACTTCGGTACCTTCAACTGGGGTAGCGTGGCGGTGGATCCCCAGCGCCAGGTGATGTTCGGCATGCCGACCTATCTGGCCTTCGTGTCCACGCTGATTCCGCGTGCACAGCTCGCCGGCCAGCAGATGAACCTGGGTGAGCAGGGCATCAACGAAAATGCGGGTGCGGATTACGCGGTGAAGATGCATCCCTTCCTCTCGCCTGTCGGCGTGCCTTGCCAGGTGCCACCATGGGGCACGGTGGCCGCTGCCGATCTGCGCACGGGCAAGATTGCCTACCAGTACCGCAACGGTACCATCCGTGACCTGTCGCCCATCCCCATGCCCATCAAGGTGGGTGTGCCCGGGATCGGTGGTCCTTTGATGACCGCCAGCGGCGTGGCCTTCCTGGGCGCCGCAGTGGACAACAACTTCCGCGCCTACGACGTGGCCACGGGCAATGTGCTGTGGGATGTTCGCCTTCCCGCGGGCGGCCAGGCCACGCCCATGACCTATCTCAACAGCCAGGGTGAGCAAATGGTGGTGCTGGTGGCCGGCGGCCACGGCTCCATCGGCACCAAGGCTGGGGATTACGTGATGGCTTACAAGCTGAAGAAGTAAGCGCTGTGCGCAACCGGGGCTGGCATGCGAGCCTGTCCCGCGATAAATGGCCTTTTCAAGCTCCCGGCTTGAAGAGGCCTATTTTTTTGCCCAGCTGTCGCTCAGCCAGTGGTTGTCGACCTGGATGGAAACCAGCTGCGCTGGCGCGATGTCGGCTGCCTGGCCGGCAGCGTCCAGTGCGATGGCTTGCTGCGCACCGGCCACCCACAGGCGCTGGACTGGCGCAGAGCCCGGGCCAGCGGCCGCGAGCGCATAAGCGCCCGCCAGTGCCTGCAGTCCTTGCCACTGAATGTCCGCCCCGGACGGGGAGGGTGCGAACAGCGCCACGCCGTTGACGCGCGGGCAGCTGACGGCGAATGCCGTGCCGGT
>JAMNYN010000077.1 GCA_023622805.1 Pseudomonadota bacterium
CACCGCTTACGGGCACCTGGAGTCGGCCATGCAGGGCTTTCTGCGTGGCTGGTACCGGGACGTGAAGAAGCCCATGGTGGTGGACAAGAGCCGCGCCTGGTTGAATTCGGTGGAGACCCTGCTGGCCTTGGCGCCCGAGGCCAAGCTCATCATCTGCCTGCGCGAACTGGGGCAGGTTTATGGCTCGGTCGAAGCGCGGCACCAGAAGACACCGTTACTGGACTTTGTCGACCAATTGGCGGACCTTGACCGTTTCGGCCGCGCCGATGCGCTGTTCAACAAGGAGCGTGTGATTGGCGCGCCGCTGGCATCGCTGCAGTCTGTTGGCGACTTGCCGCTGGCGGTTCGCCAGCGCCTGTTTTTTCTGCGCTTCGAGGACTTGATGGCCAATCCCGTGGCCTGCATGTCGCACCTGTTCGCCTGGCTGGGCATCGCGCCTTATGCCATCGATCCCGAGAACCTGCCCATAGGCGCGCCCGAAAGCGACAGCCACTACCGCATGAAGTACATGCATAGGCAGTCCGGCCGGATTTCCTCACCGCGCCAGCATGAGATTCCGATGCGCATCCAGGCGCAGATCGAGAAGGCATGTGCCTGGTACTACGAGCGCTATTACCCCGGTTTCAGCGCTGTCGCACAGCCTGAACGGGCTTGATGGCAGTCCATCCCGCGCCTTCCGCGAACCTGGTCTGGCAGACCGGCCTGCTGGATACTGCCGCTCGCCGCCAGCGCAACGGCCATCGCGGCGCCGTGGTCTGGCTGACCGGTCTGCCGGGCTCGGGCAAGTCCACGCTGGCGTTTCTGGCCGAAGTGCAGCTGCATGCCCTGGGTTTTCAGACCGCAGTGCTCGATGGCGACAACCTGCGTCACGGCCTGTGCGCCGATCTGGGTTTCTCGCTGGAGGACCGGCGCGAGAACATGCGCCGCGTCGGCGAGGTAGCTCGCTTGTTCGCCGAACAGGGCAGTGTGGTCTTCGTGGCCCTGGTCTCGCCGCTGCGCGCCGCGCGTGACGCGGTGCGTGAACGCCTGCCGCAGGGCGATTTCATCGAAGTGCATTGCGAATGTCCGTTGCCCGTGTGCCAGCAGCGCGACCCCAAAGGCATGTACGCCAAGGCCGCGCAGGGCCTGATCCCCGATTTCACCGGAGTGTCCTCGCCCTACGAGCAGCCCCTGGCAGCGGAACTCGTGCTGCACACGGCGCAGGAAGGCAGTGAAACTTCGGCGCAGCGGCTCGCGGAGTTTCTGCTCCAGCGTCTGCGCGCAAACTGAAAAGGCTGGCTCCTGTCGATGACAGGAGCCAGCCTTTTCCAACTGCCCAGGTCCCTGGGCTCAGTTCAATGCGCGGCAGCGCACATGCCCCGGGGCTTAGAAGTTGTGGCGCAGGCCGATTTCATAGCCCGTGAGGTTCTTGCCGACGTTGGGCGTGGGGCTCAGCGACGAACCCAGCTTGCGTGCCGCCTTGTTGTCATTGCTGATGTGCGCCACGGTCGCATAGATTTCCGTGCGCTTGGACAGCTTGTAGCCATAGCCCAGGGCCAGGCGCTGCGAATCGGCATCGTTTTGTTTCTTGTCCTTGTACATGGTGTAGGCGGCGCGCAGTTCGCCCGTGCCCAGGTCCATCTTCAGGCCCACGCTGTACAAGTCCACGCGCTTGGCGTTGCCGCGGTCCGAAGCGATCAGCAGCATGGGGGTGAAAGCGCCCAACTGGTAGGAAGCGCCGAGGTTGAATGTCTTGTAGTCCAGGCCGTTTGCCGCCGTGCCGCCGCGCGCAACGCCGTAGGCCGCGGCCATGTTCAGTGCGCCCGCGGCATAACCCAGGCGCAGCCCGGTGTTGCTGGACAGGCTGCTGTTGTCGGCCTGTTCGCCAAAGCTGTGGGTCGCCTGACCATAGATGCCGCCCAGCTTGGGCAGCAGGTAGCTGACGCTGTTGGAGACGCGCTTGGGGTTGGAGCCTTCAGGCGTCCCGGCCGCGGAGCCGCTGATCAGGCTGTGGCCGTTGATGGCGCCCATGCCGCTGTCGCCGAACGCATGGAAGGTTTCCAGGTTCTGATAGGCCGGCGTCTTGTCGCGGCCCAGGCGCAGTTCGCCGAAGTCGCCCGACAGGCTGATGGTGGAGCGGCGGTCGAACTTGAAGCCGGCGGCATTGCCATCATCGACCGTGAGACCGCCTTCGAGCCAGAAGCCGGCCTTGAGGCCCGCGCCCAGTTCTTCCACGCCACGAAAACCCAGGCGGCTGCTGGAATTGCCACCGTTGGCCAGGCCCGAGACGCTCTTGCCGGAAGTCGAGAGGTGGGCGACAGAGACGTCAGCCACGCCGAAGATGGTCACGCTGGAGCTTTGGGCCATGGCGCCAGTGGCAACGGTCAGGGCGGCAAGGGCGAGGAGTTGTCGTTTCATGCTGTGTACGGTGAGGATGGAAATCGGAAGGCCCTTGAGGGGCATGGGC
The DNA here is from genome assembly GCA_023622805.1 of Pseudomonadota bacterium. GTDB lineage: Bacteria > Pseudomonadota > Gammaproteobacteria > Burkholderiales > Burkholderiaceae_C > Comamonas > Comamonas bellezanensis. Next base: position 2,447 of record JAMNYN010000077.1, read on the forward strand.
CAGACATCGGCCATGCCCTGCTAGGGACTGAATCCATTAGACAAGTCGCAAATGAAACAATAGTTACAAACCCTAGTTTTGCCAAAAAATAACTTTTTCAATCCGATGACAGCCGGATCCGCGCCATGCCGGCGGATGCCCATTGGAGACATCTGGGCTGCGGGAGTTGCGGCAAACTATGGCCGTAATTCGCCAGCCAGACTTCAACCAGCAGGCCTGCCACGAAAGTCGTAGTGGTTCACTGCAAGGTAAACAAAGGTTTCAATGAGCCTCTCTACTTCTCCTATAGTGACTCCCAAGCACGCCTCGACCTTGATCTTGCTGCGCGATTCGGCGCAAGGGCCGGAGGTTCTCATGCTCAAGCGCAGCGGTCTGTCCGACGTGCTGGGCGATGCCTATGTGTTTCCCGGTGGAAAGCTGGACGCGGATGATTTCCAGTTGGATCCACGGATCTCCCTGGACGAACCGCTTGCGCTTCTCAAGCAGCGAATCTCCGACGATGCTTGCGACGCCGAGACCGCTGCGGCCTTGTTCGTTGCAGCCATTCGCGAGACTTTCGAAGAGTCCGGGATTCTCTTGGTCAACGG
>JAMNYN010000319.1 GCA_023622805.1 Pseudomonadota bacterium
GTGGGGCCAGGACCTGAGCGCCACCGGCCCGGGCGCGCGCCCGCACACTGATTTCGTGCTAGGCAAGAAAGCCAATGCCGATCGCCGCCGCCAGTACCTGCCGGTGGTGACCGACCTGCTCATGGCAGACCTGGGCGCGGTGCGCAGCGCCTGGGCACCCGACGCCAAGGACAATTACCGCGCCAGCTTCGTCGCCAGCGGCAACGAAGGCATTCGCAAGATCTTCGTCGGCCTGGGTTCGCTGTCGCGCGGCGAACTCGCGGGTGAGCGCCTGGAAGTGGCCCTGGCCAGCCAGGACCAGGAAGACGAGCACTCCTGCTTCTCCGACAACACCCACAACGACGCCATCGCCAATGCCCAGGGCATCGAGAACGTCTGGCTGGGCCAATACCGGCGCCTGGACGGCAGCCTGCTGCGCGGCCCCGGCCTGCGCGACTGGGTGGCGCAAAAGAACGCCGCGCTGGCACAGGAGACCACGGCCCATGTGCGCCAATCCGTGGCCGCGGCCCGGCAGATTCCCGCGCCGTTCGACCAGGCCATCCAGGGCCAGCGCTCGTCGCCCGCCCGCGCCAAGATCCAGGCGACCATAGACAGCCTGATCCAGCAGAGCAAGGACCTGGCGGCTTCCGCCCAGGCCGTGGGCATTGCCCGCTTGAACATCGTCCAGCCTGAATAAGCCGATCGCACCATGAAGACCTTGACAGGCTGCCTGGCCTTGGCGGCCGTTGCGGCCCTGACGGCGCAAGTGCTCGCGCAAACGCCCCCGGCGCCCCTTCCGGCCGAGCACCTGCCCGGCGGCCAGACCACGGTGTTCGCCACCGGGCGCAACGCCTTTTCCTTTCCCGCGGCCAATCTCACCGATGCCGAGCGCACGCGTTTCGTCATCGGCAACTCGTTCTTCAAGCGCAACTGGGTGCAGGCCCCCGCCTCGACCACGGCCCGCGACGGTCTGGGTCCGCATTTTCTGGCCCGCTCCTGCGGCGGCTGCCATGTGCAGGACGGCCGCGCCCAGCCGCCCGATTTCCACAGCGGCCTGACGCCGCGCAACCAGGCCGGCCTGCTGCTGCGCCTGTCGGTGCCGGGGCGCAGCGCCGAAGGCGGACCGCTGCCCGAAGCGACCTATGGCGACCAGCTCAACCACCTGGCCGTCGACGGCGTCAAGCCCGAAGGCCAGTTGCACATCCGCTACGAAACACTCCACGGCGCCTTCGCCGACGGCACGCCCTACACGCTGGAAAAGCCGCTGTACTCGGTGCGCGATCTGGGCTATGGGCCTATGGCCAAGGACACCATGCTCAGCCCGCGGATAGCACCCCAGGTGATAGGCCTGGGCCTGCTCGAAGCCGTTCCCGACGCCGAAATCGAAGCCAATGCGCGCCAGCAGCAGGCCGCGGGCGGCGCCGTTCGCGGCCAGGTCAACCGGGTCTGGGACGCCTATGCGGGCGCCACCGTGCTCGGGCGTTTTGGCTGGAAGGCCAACGTCGCCAGCGTGGCCCACCAGACGGCCGGCGCTTTCCTGGGCGACATCGGCATCACCTCCAGGCACTTCGCCGAGGAGGCCTGCACGCCCGCCCAGACCGACTGCCGCCAGGCCCCGCGTGGCGCGCAGGGCAAGGGCGTGGAAATCGACGACCCGGCGCTGAACGACGTCATCTTCTACCAGGCCACGCTGGCGCCACCCGCGCGGCGCAAGCCTGCCGATCCGCAGGTGCTGCAAGGCCAGCAGATTTTCGCCAACGCCCAGTGCGCGGCCTGCCACCGGCCCAGCTACGTCACCGGCCAGCCGCGCTTCCCGCGCTTGAGCAGCCCGGCCGTGGAAGGACAGACCATCTTTCCCTACACCGACCTGCTGCTGCACGACATGGGCCCGGGCCTGGCCGACGGTCGGCCCGACTTCCTGGCCAACGGCAACCAATGGCGCACGCCGCCGCTGTGGGGCCTGGGACTGGTCAAGGCCGTGAACGGCCACACCCGGCTGCTGCACGACGGCCGCGCGCGCAACACGCTCGAAGCCGTGCTGTGGCACGACGGCGAAGCCCGACCTGCGCGCGACGCGGTGCTGCAGTTGAACGCGCAGGAGCGTGAGGCCCTGGTGCAATTTCTGGAATCGCTGTAAATCAGCCTGAACTGCCATGCATGACACCCGGTTTTCCCCCGCACGCCAAGGCGCGCGCGCCTGCGCGGTCCTGGCCTTGCTCGGCATGGCCAGCGCCCTGCTGCCCGCCGCCGCGCAAACCAGCACCGACGCCGCCTGGCAGCAGGTGGCCGTGCCGTTCTATACGCCCGTGCACCTGAGCGCCGGCCTCACTTCCCAGTGGTACGGCACCAGCGCCGATGCCCTGGAGAAAAGCGCCCAAGCCCTGGTGGACCGCTGGCAGCAGTACTGCGCGGGCAGCGCGCCGGTCACCGACGTCCAGCACGGCTGGCGCGCCGCCGCCACCGACTGGGACCGCCTGTCCAGCGTGGCCCTGGGCCCGCTGATCGAACGCCGCTCCATGCGCCTGATCGACTTTCAGCCGCTGCGCCCCGCGGCCGTGCGCAAGGCCATCGCCGCCGCACCGGCCGATCTGTCGGCCATGGAGCGCATAGGCGCGCCGGGCAAGGGCTTTCCGGCCCTGGAATGGTTGCTCTGGACCGAACCGGCCGCGCCCCACACTCCCGCCTGCCGCTACGGACTGCTGGCGGCACGCGAAGTCCATGCCGAAGCCCGGGCGCTGCAGCAGGAGTTCGCGCAGCTCGCGCGCACGCCCTGGGAAGAGGACGACACCGGCGCTCCCGCCGCCGCCCTGATGGCGGAGTTCGTCAACCAGTGGCTGGGCGGACTGGAACGCCTGCGCTGGCAGCAGATGGAAAAGCCGGTACGCAGCCAGGGCAAGAGCCCGGAGCCCGAATTCGCGCGCCGCGCCAGCCAGACCAGCTTGCAGACCTGGCGTGCGCAATGGGCCGCGCTGCGCACGCTGGCCGTCCGCACCAGCAGCGCCACACCGCTGCCGGGCCGGGAACTGGTGCCCATAGAGCTTTATCTGCGCG
>JAMNYN010000080.1 GCA_023622805.1 Pseudomonadota bacterium
CCTGGCTTGCCTGGGCTTCTCGGCCGACATGGTCATGCAGTCGTTCTGCCACACGGCCGCCTACCCCAAGTCGGTGGACGTCAAGACCCACCGCGAACTGCCGGCTTTCATCAGCAACCGCGGCGGCGTGGCCCTGCGTCCTGGTGACGGCGTGATCCACAGCTGGCTCAACCGCCTGCTGTTGCCCGACACCGTCGGCACGGGTGGCGATTCGCACACCCGTTTCCCCATCGGCATTTCCTTCCCCGCGGGCTCGGGCCTGGTCGCCTTCGGCGCGGCCACCGGCGTGATGCCCCTGGACATGCCTGAATCGGTGCTGGTGCGCTTCAAGGGCGAAATGCAGCCCGGCGTGACCCTGCGCGATCTGGTGCACGCGATTCCTCTGTACGCCATCAAGGCCGGTCTGCTGACCGTGGCCAAGGCCGGCAAGATCAACATCTTCTCGGGTCGCATCCTGGAAATCGAAGGCTTGCCAGACCTCAAGGTCGAGCAGGCATTCGAGCTGTCCGACGCAACGTGGTGCTGATGAAGAACATGATCGCCGAAGGCTACGAAGACAAGCGCACCCTCCAGCGCCGTATCGAAAAAGTGGAAGCCTGGCTGGCCAACCCCAGCCTGCTGGAAGCCGACAAGGATGCCGAGTACGCAGCCGTCATCGAAATCGATCTGGCCGACATCAAGGAACCCATCGTCTGCTGCCCCAACGATCCGGATGACGCCAAGTTCCTGTCCGAAGTGGCCGGCACCAAGATCGACGAGTCCTTCCTCGGTTCGTGCATGACCAACATCGGCCATTTCCGCGCAGCTGCCACGCTGCTGGGCGGCCAGCGCGACATCCCCGTCAAGATGTGGGTTGCGCCTCCGACCAAGATGGACGAGAGCGAGCTGATCAAGGAAGGCCATTACGCGGCGTTCGGCGCATCCGGTGCACGCACCGAAATGCCCGGCTGCTCGCTGTGCATGGGCAACCAGGCCCAGGTGCGCGAAGGCGCGACGGTGATCTCCACCTCGACCCGCAACTTCCCCAACCGCCTGGGCAAGAACACCAACGTCTACCTGGGTTCGGCCGAACTCACGGCCATCGCTTCCAAGCTGGGCTACCTGCCCACCAAGGAAGAGTACCTCAAGGCCATGGGCATCATCGATGCCGACAAGGCCAGCGTCTACCGCTACATGAACTTCGACCAGATCGAAGAGTACGCTGAAGTCGCCAAGGGCGTGACTGCCTGAGTTCGTTGCCGCCGTGAGGCGGCACGGCACTGAGAAAACCCGCTTCGGCGGGTTTTTTTATGCCTGCGCGCAATGCAACAGGAGCTTGGCCCACAGCATTTTGGGGTGGCACGGGGCACAATGCCAGGACAGCACTCTGGAGAGCCTCGATGAAACACGCGTTCGCCCCGACCCTGAAAAACTTTAAAACGGCGTCAGGCACCACCGGCCGCTTTTATTCGCTGCCGGCCCTGGCCAAGCAGTTTCCCAGCGTGCAGCGGCTGCCGCAGTCGCTGCGCATCGTGCTTGAAGCCGTGCTGCGTCACTGCGACGGCAAGAAAGTCACGCCCGAGCATGTGCGCCAGCTGGCCCAGTGGCAGCCGCAGGGCAGCCGCACCGAGGAAATTCCCTTCGTGGTAGCGCGCGTGGTGCTGCAGGACTTCACCGGCGTGCCGTTGCTCGCCGACCTGGCAGCGATGCGCAGCGTGGCTGCGCGCCTGGGCAAGAAGCCCGAGGCCATAGAGCCGCTGGTGCCCGTGGACCTGGTCGTCGACCACTCCATCATGGTCGACTACTACGGCACGAAAAAAGCCCTGGACCTGAACATGCAGCTGGAGTTCAAGCGCAACCAGGAGCGCTACCAGTTCATGAAATGGGGCATGCAGGCCTTTGACACCTTTGGCGTCGTGCCGCCGGGCTTCGGCATCGTCCACCAGGTCAACCTCGAGTACCTGGCGCGTGGCGTTCACCATGGCAAGGACGGCGTCTACTACCCCGACACCCTGGTCGGCACGGACAGCCACACGACCATGATCAACGGCATCGGCGTGGTCGGCTGGGGCGTGGGCGGCATCGAGGCCGAAGCCGCCATGCTGGGCCAGCCGGTCTATATCCTCATGCCCGACGTCGTGGGCTTCGAGCTCACGGGCCGGCTGCGCGAAGGCGTGACCGCGACCGATCTGGTGTTGACCATCACCGAGCGCCTGCGTCAGGAAAAGGTGGTAGGCCAGTTTGTGGAATTCTTCGGGGAAGGCACGCAAAGCCTGGCCGTTCCCGACCGCGCGACCATAGGCAATATGGCGCCCGAATACGGCGCGACCATGGGCTTCTTCCCGGTCGATGACAAGACCCTGGATTATTTCCGCGGCACGGGCCGCAGCCAGGCCGAGATCGAGGCCTTCGAAGCCTATTTCCGTGCCCAGGGCCTGTTCGGCGTGCCCAAGTCCGGCGACATCGACTACTCGCGCGTGGTGACGCTGGATCTGGGCAGCGTCGCGCCCAGCCTGGCCGGCCCCAAGCGCCCGCAGGACCGCATCGAGATCGGCCATGTGGCCGCGCAGTTTGCCGACCTGTTCAGCGCGCCGGCCGCGCGCAACGGCTTCAACCAGCCGGCCGCGCTGCTGCAGACCCGCCATCTGGTGCAGGGCAACGGCAACGAAGCCGGCCTGCCTATGAACCGGCCCACGCCCGACGGCGCGGAGCGCCAGGTGGTGGAAATGGAGTCCAACAAGCCGATGCGCGCCACGGCCCATGCATCGGCCAAGGTGCCCACGCCGACCCAGTCCAGCCAGCCGGCCGAAGGCCAGGGCTTTTCCATTGGCAATGGCGACGTGCTGATCGCGGCCATTACCAGCTGCACCAATACCTCCAACCCCAGCGTGATGCTGGCGGCCGGCTTGCTGGCGAAGAAAGCCGTGGAAGCCGGGTTGACGGTGCAGCCGCACATCAAGACCTCGCTGGCACCGGGCTCGCGCCTGGTCACGCAGTACCTGAGCGAAGCCGGCCTGCTGCCCTATCTGGAGAAACTGGGATTTGCCCTGGCCGGCTACGGCTGCACCACCTGCATCGGCAATGCCGGCGACCTGACGCCGGAAATCAATGCGGCCATACGCCAAAGCGATCTGGTCTGCGCCGCCGTGCTGTCGGGCAACCGCAATTTCGAAGCCCGCATCCACCCCAACCTCAAGGCCAATTTCCTGGCCAGCCCGCCGCTGGTCGTGGCCTATGCGATTGCCGGCACGGTGCTCACCGACTTGATGACCCAGCCTGTGGGCCAGGGCCATGGCGGCAAGAACATCTATCTGGGCGACATCTGGCCGAGCACGGATGAAATCCAGGCGCTGATGCACCACGCCATGAACGGCCAGGCCTTCCGCGAGAACTACCAGAAGGTCAGTGCCGAGCCAGGCAAGCTGTGGGAGAAGATCCGCGGCGTCAGCGGCGCCACCTATACCTGGCCCAGCAGCACCTACATCGCCGAGCCGCCGTTCTTTGAGCAATTCACGCTGGACCTGGCCGTGC
>JAMNYN010000454.1 GCA_023622805.1 Pseudomonadota bacterium
TCGACTTTTTCCATCGACAGGCGCTCCGGCGGGTACGTCAGGTTGGACGACTCGGTGTTGAGCAGCGAGTAGTCGTTGCCGCGGCGCAGTTCCAGCGTCACGGTGCCGGTGATGGCGCGGGCCACCCAGCGCTGGGCGGTTTCGCGCAGCATGATGGCCTGGGGGTCGAACCAGCGGCCCTGGTACAGCAGGCGGCCCAGGCGCAAACCGTTGATGCGGTACTGCTCGATGGTGTCTTCGTTGTGGATGCCGGTCACCAGGCGCTCGTAGGCGATGTGCAGCAAGGCCATGCCCGGGGCTTCGTAGATGCCGCGGCTCTTGGCTTCGATGATGCGGTTCTCGATCTGGTCGCTCATGCCCAGGCCGTGGCGACCGCCGATGCGGTTGGCTTCGAGGAACAGTTCCACGGGGTCTTCAATGCGCTTGCCGTTGAGGGCGACCGGGCGGCCTTCCTCAAAAGTCACCGAAACTTCCTCGGCCTTGACTTCGACTTCAGGCTTCCAGAACGCCACGCCCATGATGGGGTTCACGATGTGCATGCCGCTGGACAGCAGTTCCAGGTCCTTGGCTTCGTGCGTTGCGCCGAGCATGTTGGAGTCGGTCGAGTAGGCCTTTTCGGCGCTCATCTTGTAGCCGAAACCTTCCTTGGTCATGAAGGCCGACATTTCGGCGCGACCGCCGAGTTCGTCGATGAAGGCCTGGTCCAGCCAGGGCTTGTAGATGCGCAGCGCGGGGTTGGTGAGCAGACCGTAGCGGTAGAAGCGCTCGATGTCGTTGCCCTTGAAGGTCGAGCCGTCGCCCCAGATGTGGACGTCGTCGGCCTTCATGGCGGCCACCAGCATGGTGCCGGTCACGGCGCGGCCCAGGGGCGTGGTGTTGAAGTAGGTGATGCCGCCGGTGGAGATATGGAAAGCGCCGGCCTGGATGGCGGCAATGCCTTCATTGGCCAACTGGGTGCGGCAGTCGATCAGACGGGCCTGCTCGGCGCCGTATTCCATGGCCTTGCGGGGAATTTCGTCGTAATCGGCTTCGTCGGGCTGGCCCAGATTGGCCGTGTAGGCGTAGGGCACGGCGCCCTTGTTCTTCATCCAGCGCAGCGCGGCGCTGGTGTCCAGGCCGCCGGAGAAGGCGATGCCGACTTTTTGGCCGACGGGGAGGTTTTTGAGAATGGTTTCCATATCAGTGCACTCTGGGTAAGAGGAAAAGGGACGCGGCCGCAAGGCTCAGGCGTAGTGACAGATGTAGTGGTAAGCCTCTGTCACGCGAATGTCGAACTTCGAATTCTCGGGAATGTGGAAGGACTCACCGGCCTGGGAGCTGAGCCATTGGTCGGTGCCGTCCAGGCGGTATTCGCAGGCGCCGCCCACGCATTCCATGATTTCGGCAGCAGCCGTGCCGAAAGTCAGCGTGGCGGGCAGGACTACGCCCACCGATTTCTTGGTGCCGTCGGCAAGGGTGAAGCTGTGGCTCACGCACTTGCCGTCAAAGTACACGTTGGCTTTGGTTGTGAGGGTAACGCCGGCGAAGATTTCGGTGGTCATGAAAAAGCGCAGTCCGTGGAAGTGGGCAAAGGACTGATTTTAGGCCAGTCAGCTTGCCCCGTGCTGCATGCATGGACGTCGCCATGCAAAGCGCCCCGGCAAGCACAGCTCGCGGGGCGCTGGGTGGGGCGGTCAGCCGGGGTTCTCAGCCGTCGGATTTTCTGGTCTCAGGCCTGCATTCAACGACGCCAGCCGTGGGGGCGGTGACCATGGCCGTAGTAATAGCCACGGGGGCGGAATGCATAGTGCGCGCCTAGGCCAATCGTTGCGCCTATGAGCAGCGGCGCGACATAGTCGGAAGCGCGGTAGCCAGAGTCCACCGGGTAGGTGTAGACGGGCTGGGGCGTGGCATAGGTGACCGGTGGCAAGGCCTGGACCGGATAGCCTTCGCTGCCGTAGTAGCCAGGCGGGTAGCTGGGCGCTGCCTGGGCAGCCGGCTGCACGCTCAGCGCAATCCAGTCGCCCGGAGGGGTGGCGGTGCGCGTCGTGTACTGGCGGCCGGCGTATTCATAGACCACGTCGTAGCCCACGGCCTGGTTGCGGTAGAAATTCTGGGTGGTGCAGCGGCGCACGGTTTCGTAGCCCACATTCCCATTGCCTTCGAGCTGGTTGCCCAGCATGGCACCGCCCACCAGGCCCGCGCCCGTGGCGGCTGCGCGGCCGGCGCCACCGCCGATGGCATTGCCCGCCAATCCGCCGACCACGGCGCCCAGGACGGCGCCCGCGCCCGAGCTGCGCTGGCGCACGGGCACGGTTTCGTCCTGGCAGACCTGCTGCGGCACGGACACCTGCTGCTGCACCGGGGAAACGGACAGCACGCGGCCTTGTTCCTGGGCCATTGCAGCGCCGTTAGACAAGGCGGCTGCGGCCCCGATCCAGATCATGTTCTTCATGGCTTTCGCTCCTTTGTGGCCAATGACGCTCACGTCCAGGCCGTAGAAGAAAGTGTAGGGGTGGTCGGTGAACCGTGTGAACCAGGTGGGTAAACGGATGTAAAAAATTGTATTTCTACGCCTTGCGCGCAACGCCTGGCCGGGCACTTTTAGCTGCGCGCCGCCCAGTCCTCGGCTTTGAAACCGACGCTGATGCTGCCGTCGGGCCATTCGACCACGGGGCGCTTGATCAGGCTGGGCTGGGCCGTGACCAGTGCGCTGGCGCTGGCAGCGTCGGTGACGCCTGCCTGGGTGGCTGCATCGAGCTTGCGCCAGGTAGTCCCCTGGCGGTTGACGATTTTCTCCCAGCCCAGGGCCTCGATCCAGCGAGCCAGGTGCTCGGGCGGAACGCCCAGCTTCTTGAAATCATGGAACTGGTAGTCCTGGCCGTGGGCGGTGAGCCACAGACGGGACTTCTTGACGGTGTCGCAGTTGGGAATGCCAAAAACAATCATGGGGGGATACTCGAAGTGAAGCCTATGAATTTGCCGCCGCTGGGCGACAATGCGCGCAGTATGCACACCACATTCCCCACTCTGGAAGCATGGCT
>JAMNYN010000235.1 GCA_023622805.1 Pseudomonadota bacterium
GAGCATCATCAACCTCGCACCGAATGACGCCGGCGCCACCCAGATCGGCCCCAACTACCTGAACCTGCGCAACCGCACGTCCAACGGCATAGGCTACGTCAGCCCGGACATGGCGGGCTTCATGCTGCGCGGGCGTTTTTACTTTCGCGGCCCGCCCGACGATGTGGGCGCGGAAGACGGCGCCAAATCCCTGGACCTGGGCCTGAGCTACGCCAACGGTCCCTGGCGCACGGGCATCAGCTACGGCCGGGATTCCCGCCCGGGCGGCTTGCGGTCCAACGAGTTTGCCCACAAATGGCAGGCCGGCCTGCGCTACGACATCGGCTGGGTCGCGCCCTATGTGCTGCTGGGGCGGGACAGCTACGCCAACACCGCCACCAGCCGGCGCAACGCGGACTACTGGCTGCTGGGCGTCAAGTTCGCGCACCAGGCGCATGCCGTGGTGCTCAACCTCATGCAGCGCGAAGTACAGACCTCGCGCACGGCCGAACGCCCGCGCCAGCAACTGGCCTATACCTATGCGCTGTCCAAGCGCACCGAGTTCCAGGCTTTCTACGACCATGACAAGGTCGATTCCAGCAAGCCCCAGCTGGACAAACGCGTCTTCGGCGTGGGGCTGCGCCACGACTTCTGAGGGCGGGCCCGCCATCGCGGACCAGGGCGCGGGCGCGCCTTGATCCGCGATGGGCTCAGGCCGCCGGCGGCAACGCCTGGAGCTCATCTGCCCGGGGCTCACCTGCCCGGGGCTCATCTGCCCGAGGCTCATCTGCTTCGGGCTCGAGTTCGCAGTCCAGCGAATTGACGATACGCGCCACGGCGCAATAGAACGCGCCGGTCGCGAGCAGTTCCATCACCTGCTTCTCGCCAAAGCGCGCTATCAAGGCCTGCATGGTCGCCGCGCTCGCGCCGCGCGCATGTGTCAGGTCGTCCGCGAGCTCCAGCACCAGGGATTCGTCGGCGTCGAACCGCTGCGGGCTATCGCGCCAATGGGGCAATGCGCTCAGCTGGGCCTGCGTGACGCCTTCGGCCAGCGCCATGTGCGCGTGGTGGCCGTATTCGTATTTGGATTCGTGCCGGCAGGCGATCTGCACGATCAGCAACTCGCGCAGCCGGCGCGGGACCGATAGATCGTTGCGCAGGCCGCGCGCGAAAGGAGCCCACACTTTGGCCAGCCGGGGGGACCAGGCCATCATGCGGTAGACGTTCAGCACCGTGCCGCGCTGCTTCATTGCCTCGAAGACGTCCTTGAGTTCCGGGTCCACTGTGTCGGTGTCGACCATCTTCATGCGTGCCATGTGCTTGCCTCCTTCGGTGTTTGCATCCGTGACATCATGCGATCGGCTCATGCGTGGAAATTGATTAGCTGTTGCAGAGAATTGTTTTTCCGTCTCATGTGCGGTGGGCCCGCCGGGATCGGATGAAGCTGGTGCCGTAGCTGGCTTGGAACCAGTGCGCAAAGGCGCTGGCGGAGTAGAAACCGAGCATCGAGGCCGCATCCTCCAGCGAGTGGTCGCTGTCGTTGCACAGCTTCACCGCCACTTCGCGGCGGACCGAATCCAGCACCGACGTGAACTGTTCGCCCTCCAGGGTCAGCTGCCGGTGCAAGGTCTGCCGGCTGACACCCAGGTGTTGCGCCACCTTGTCGACCGTGCAACGACCGTTGCCCAGCAAGGCCATGATCAGGTGGCGCACGGTTTCCCGCCGCGCGGGCTTGCGCTGGTGGAGCGCCGTGTCGAGAAAGCGGCGCGCAAAACTGGCCAGCCCGGGCTGCGTCGGAGTCAGCTCACGGGCCATGTCGCTGGCGGCGCAGACGATGCCGTTGAACGCGCTGTTGAACTCTATGTTCTTGCCGAGGAAGGACTGGTGAAAGCGCAGGTCGCGCGGAGCGCGGTGGGTGAAGCAGACCAGGCGCGGCTGCCATCCGGGGCCCAGCAGGTCGCGCAGCACCTGGAACATCACACCCACCGTGAGTTCCAGTGCCTGGCGCGTGGGCACCGACTTGCCCAGCAGCAATTCCTCGTGGATGACCACGGCGTCGCCTTCTTCATCGACCCGTGCCAGCAGCGCGTCGTTGAGCACCCGGTTGTAGCTCAGCAGCGTCTTGAGCGCGGCCAGCGCCGTGCGTTCCTGCTTGATCACGAGACTGACGGGGCCGAGCTCCCAGATATGGCGACGGCTGGCCAGGCGCAGGCCGAAAGCCTCCATTTCGGCGGCCTGGGCGCAATCGGTCAGCAAGTGGCACACGGCCTCCATGCTGACCAAGGTCTCGTTGTCGTCGAGACAACGGCGCGGCAGATCCACCTTGCGCATCATCTCGAAGGGGTCGAGTCCGGCCGACTGTGCCAGGTCCGAGAAGCCTGTCAGGCTGGCGCTGCGGATGAGGTGGGAAGTCAGGGTCATGGGGATTTCCTGCCCCCCGCTTGAGACAACTCATCAATTCGTCGAGACAACGGATCAATTTAGCGGGGGCGAGGCTACGCATCATAGCGGCAAGCGCGGTCACAGCCTGCCATCGCAGACGCCGCAGCTACCAAGGAATACCATGCACTTCCTCGACGGCGCCTTGCTTCCCGAAAACCAGGAAAAACTGGTCATTACCGCTGCCCCCTACGGCCCGCAATGGGAGCCGGGCGATTTCCGCTCCGACATCCCGGTCACGATCGCCCAGCAGGTGCAAAAGGCCGTGGATTGCTACAACGCCGGCGCCACGGTGCTGCATTTCCATGTCCGCGAAGACGATGGTTCAGGCTGCAAGAACCTGGACCGCTTCAACGAGGTGCTCTCGCGCCTGAAGCAGGCGGTGCCCGACATGATCATCCAGGTCGGCGGCTCGATCTCCTTCGCTCCCGTCGAGGAAGGCGCGAACGCCGAGTGGCTCAGCGACGAGACGCGGCACATGCTGGCGCGCCTTAAGCCCACGCCCGAGCAGGTCACCGTGGCCATCAACACCGGCCAGATGAACATGGTGGAGCTCATGACCCCGGAGGATCGCGCAG
>JAMNYN010000425.1 GCA_023622805.1 Pseudomonadota bacterium
CCTGGTGCTGGAATCCGCGCTGTCCACCATCCTGGACCTGGAAGACTCGATTGCCGCCGTCGATGCGCAGGACAAGGTGCTGGGCTACAGCAACTGGCTGGGCATCCTCAAGGGCACGCTGACCGAATCCTTCGACAAGGGCGGCAAGACCGTGACCCGCGGTCTGAACCCCGACCGCGAATACACCGGCGCCAACGGCCTGCCGCTGAAGCTGCACGGCCGCTCGCTGATGTTCGTGCGCAATGTCGGCCACCTGATGACCAATCCGGCCATCCTCTGGGGCGCCGAGGCCAAGGAAATCCCCGAAGGCATTCTGGACGCCATGGTCACCACCGCCATCGCCATCCACGACATCCAGGGCCTGGGCAGCATTCGCAACAGCCGCGAAGGCTCGGTCTACATCGTCAAACCCAAGATGCACGGCCCCACCGAAGCCGCCTTCGCCAACGAATTGTTCGGCCGCGTCGAGCAGGTGCTGGGCCTGCCCGCCAACACCGTCAAGCTGGGCATCATGGACGAAGAGCGCCGCACCAGCGTCAACCTCAAGGCCTGCATCGCCGCCGCCGCCGCGCGCGTGGCCTTCATCAACACCGGCTTTCTGGACCGCACGGGCGACGAAATGCACACCGCCATGCACGCCGGCCCCATGGTCCGCAAGGCCGACATGAAAACCAGCGCCTGGCTGCCCGCCTATGAGCGCAGCAACGTGCTCGTCGGCCTGGGCCTGGGCCTGCGCGGCCGCGCCCAGATCGGCAAAGGCATGTGGGCCATGCCCGACCTGATGGCGGAAATGCTCAAGCAGAAGATCGCCCACCCCAAGGCCGGCGCCAACACCGCCTGGGTGCCTTCGCCCACGGCGGCGACGCTGCACGCACTGCACTACCACCAGGTCAACGTGGCCGAAGTGCAAAAAGAGCTGGAAAAGATCGATGCCGACGCCGAACGCGACAACCTGCTCGCCGGCCTGCTGCAAGTCCCCGTGGTGAAGGAAGCCCGATGGTCCGACGCTGAAAAGCAGGAAGAGCTGGACAACAACGTCCAAGGCATTCTGGGCTATGTGGTGCGCTGGGTGGACCAGGGCGTGGGCTGCTCCAAGGTGCTCGACATCCACAACGTCGGCCTGATGGAAGACCGCGCCACGCTGCGCATTTCCAGCCAGCACATCGCCAACTGGCTGCTGCACGGCGTGGTGAGCGAAGCCCAGGTGCGCGCCACGTTCGAGCGCATGGCGGCGGTGGTCGACCAGCAGAACGCCGGCGATCCGCTGTACCGTCCCATGGCTGGCCATTTCGACAGCTCCTATGCCTACCGCGCCGCCTGCGACCTGGTGTTCAAGGGCCTGGAGCAACCTTCGGGCTATACCGAGCCCCTGCTGCACGCCTGGCGCCAGAAGGTCAAGGCTGCGGGGTGAGCAGAAACACCCCCTGAGCCGCTTCCGCGGCTTCCCCCTCTCATCCTTCGGTGGAGGGGGACGGCAGCCTCGGCGCGGGGCTGCCCTTCCTCGCTGCCCCCTTGCTGGGGCACGCCAGGTTCAGAGGCTGTGGGACTACACTGCAGTTTTTCCTGCCGCCGCGCCATGCTCCCAGACACTCTTCTTTGCCCCCTGTGCGGCCGCAGCAACCAATGCGCGGTCAGCGCCGGCACTCCGGCCGAAGACTGCTGGTGCATGACCGCCACCATCTCCCCCGGCGCCCTGGCCCAGCTGCCGGACAGCGCGCGCGGCCAGTCCTGCCTGTGCCCGGCCTGCGCCGCCGGCGCGACACCGGCGCCTCCTGCCGACCCACACTGAGCCCCTGCGCGCCGATATGATGCTTCCTTTTCCCCAGGAATTGCCATGCCCACCTACCATGTCGAAATGCTCGAAGGCCGCACCATCGAGCAGAAAAAGAAGCTCGTCGCCGAAATCACCCGCGTCAGCGTCGAAGTCCTCGGCGGCTCGCCCGAATCGGTAGACATCCTCATCACCGATGTGAAGCGCGAAAACTGGTCCACGGGCGGCAAGCTCTGGTCGGAACGCAGCTGATCCCTCGTTTTTGATTCTGCCCGGCGGCATATGCATTCACCCCAATCCAGCGCCGCCCTGAAAGAACGCTACGGCGAGCGCTATCGCTGGCTTTTGCTGCTGTCCGTGCTGGCCGGAACGATCGCCTCGATCATTCCCTCCACCAGCATGAACCTGGCCATTCCGGCCTTGAGCGCGCATTTCGGACTGGGGCAGGACAGCGCGCAATGGGTGGCCTCGGGCTTCATGGTGGCCAGCACCATGGCCATGCTCACCACGCCCTGGCTGCTGTCGCGCTATGGTTACCGCAGCACCTATGCCGCCGCCATCCTGCTGCTGATGGCCGGCGGCATTGTCGGCGGGCTGGCCCAGCACTACCCGGTGCTGCTCGCCGCGCGCGTGGCCGAAGGCCTTGCCGCCGGCATCATCCAGCCGATTCCGGCCGTGATCATCCTCTACGCTTTTCCCCCCAACCAGCAAGGCCGCGCGGGCGGACTGTTCGGCATGGGCGTGGTGCTCGCTCCCGCGATAGCGCCTACGCTGGGCGGCCTGCTCGTCGACTGGATGGGTTGGCGCTCGACTTTCTTCATGGTGCTGCCGCCCGCGGCACTGTCGCTGTGGCTGGCCTGGCGCTTTGTGCCCACGTCGGCACCGGGCGGCGCCGAGCGCGATACGGACGGCGCCGGCCTGGACTGGATAGGCCTCACGCTGGCCACGGTCGGCACCCTGTGCCTGCTCAACGGCCTGGCCACCTTGCAAGGCGGCACGGCCCTGGACGCCAGCGTCCTGCTGGCCGGCGCTGTGCTGTGCCTCTGGGCCTTCATCGCCTGGCAGCGAAGGCTGCTGCAGCGCGGCAGCAAAGCCCTGATGGACCTGCGCCTGTTCCGCTCCCGGCCCTTTGTCATGGGTTGCATCGTGTCCTTCATTTACGGCACGGCCATGTTCGGCTCCACCTACCTGCTGCCGCTGTTCATACAGCAGGGC
>JAMNYN010000687.1 GCA_023622805.1 Pseudomonadota bacterium
CTGTTGGAAGAGCAGGTGACCAAGCGCACGCAGGAATTGCACGCAGCACTCGCCGTGGCGGAAAAGGCGACCCAGGCCAAATCGCAATTCCTCGCCAATATGAGCCATGAGATTCGCACGCCCATGAATGCCATCCTCGGCCTGTGCTATCTGCTGGAGCGACAGGATCTGCAGCCCGTTTCCCTGGAGATGGTCATGCGTCTGCACGGCGCGGGCCATTCCTTGCTCGGCATCATCAACGACATCCTGGATTTCTCGAAAATCGAAGCCCATCGCCTGGACATCGAAGCCGTGCCTTTCCTGCTCTCCGATGTGCTGGACAATCTTGCGACCATCATGACCGCGTCCCTGGGCAGCAAACCCCTGGAACTGATCGTCGCGCCGCCACCGACGGGCGCCGATTTCCTGATCGGCGACAGCTTGCGCCTGGGCCAGGTGCTGATCAATCTGGCGGGCAACGCCATCAAGTTCACGGAGCGCGGGGAAGTGGCGGTGCACATCGTGCAACTGCCGTGCGACATCCCGGACCATGTGTTGCTGCGCTTTGCAGTGACCGACACGGGGATAGGCATTCCCAAGGACGAGCAGGCGCGCATCTTCCAGTCGTTCAGCCAGGCCGACACCACCACTACCCGCCGTTTCGGTGGCACCGGCTTGGGTCTGACCATCAGCAGCCGGCTCGTGGAACTGATGGGCGGCAGCCTGACAGTGGAAAGCACACCAGGACAGGGCAGCGAATTCAGCTTCACGATCGCCTTCGCATCCAGCAACTCGAGCCATTGTGTGATCCCGGGTCTGGCGCACCAGCGGGTGCTGGTGGCGGATGACAATGCCTCCGCACGCGCGGTCCTGGCCGATACCGTGCTCAGCCTGGGCTGGCAAGTCGACACGGTGGCGTCTGGCGCACAAGCCATCGCCAAGGTATGTGGCCCCGGAGCCCCTGCTTATGACATTTTGCTGCTGGATTGGCGCATGCCCGGCGTTGACGGGCTCCAGGCGGCCACCCAGATCCAGAATGGCCGTGCGGGAGGGAAGCTGCCTATCATCATCATGGTGACCGCCTACGATCGCGAGCAGTTCCTGAGCCACCCTGAATCCGCAGCGGTCGACGTCATCGTCAACAAGCCGGTCACCAGCTCCAGCCTCTTCAACGCGGTCTTTGAAGCCAAGCAGCACCGTGACGAGCTGCGCATATCGACTCCTCCACGCGCGCAGGACAGGTATCTGCTGGGGCTGAGGATACTCGTGGTGGATGACAGCGAGATCAACCGTGACGTGGCCGAACGCATCCTGGTCAGTGAAGGAGCCGAAGTTGAACTGGCCGAAAATGGTCGCGCCGCGCTGGCCATGCTCGCCTCGAGCACCCATGCATTCGACCTCGTGCTGATGGATATGCAGATGCCCGTCATGGACGGTTATGCCGCCACCCGTGAAATCCGGGCGACACCCGCAATCCAGTCGATTCCCGTCATTGCACTGAGTGCCGGTGCCTTCCAGGCCCAGCGCGACCAGGCACTGGCAGCGGGGGTCGACGATTTTGTCGCCAAGCCTTTCGACGTCGACAAGCTGATCGCGGCCATACTGCGCGCTTGCAACCCAGCGGACGAAGCCGCTCCTTTGGAAGCTGGCCGCGAGAAAACAGCCTCTACTGCGGTGCTGGCAACGGCAGGCGGCCTGCGCATCAGGCCCGACGCCTGGGCCTTGGCCAGTGCCTTGTTGAAATTCTCCGACATCCATGCGCAGACGGTGGCCGACATGCGCTCATCCCCCCATGACGAGGGCGCGGGACTGGCGCACAGGCTCAAGGGTGCGGCAGCGCAGCTGGGACTGGGCGCCGTGGCCGAGGCCGCCAAGGCGGCGGAGCTGCAGCTGATTGCAAGAAGCGATGCGAGCGAAGCGCTGGCCCGACTGCAGGATGCCATGCGTGATGCGCAGGCCGCGATCCATGAATATGCGGCAGCTGCACGGCCCGCTCCGTCGCTCGCCGAAACACCGCCATCCTCCTCCGACAGTGAAGGGAAAATGAATCAATTCGTCAAGGCGCTTTATAGTGATGATGCCAATCACATCGAGCAGTCTCTCGAAGACTTGGAGCCCTTGTTGTCCACGGAACATTGGCGTGAATTGCGCGAAGCGGTCGCACGCTACGACTTTCGGGGGGCCGAAGCCTGCGCCCGGAAAATAGCGGTCACCCTGAATATTCCTCTGGAGGGTTAGCCATGCCTACCAACCCTATTCTGGTAGTTGACGATGAACCGCTGAACCTGGACGCCATGCGGCAGATTCTGGAGAAGGACTACCCCTTGGTGTTTGCGCGCGACGGCCAGGAAGCGCTGGCAGCGGTAGCCAAACACGCGCCTTCGTTGATCCTGATGGATATCCAGATGCCGCACATGGACGGCTATGCCGCTTGCCTTGCGCTCAAGGCACAAGCACAGTTCGCCCATATTCCAGTGATCTTCGTGACCAGCCTCTCCGATGCCTGGGATGAAGCCAGGGGGTTCGACTGTGGCGCTGTCGACTACATCACCAAGCCCGCCTCGCCGCCGGTGGTGCGCGCCAGGGTCAAGACCCATCTTTCGCTGGTGCGCGCCAGCCAGCTCGAACAAAGCCATCGCGATGCCGTCCACATGCTGGGCATGGCGGGCCACTACAACGACAACGACACGGGCGCGCATATCTGGCGCATGGCGGCCCTTTCCAGGGAGTTGGCGGCCACCATTGGCTGGAGCGAGCATGACTGCCAGATGCTCGAACTGGCCGCTCCGATGCACGACACCGGCAAGGTGGGCATCCCCAGCCTGATCCTGCGCAAACCGGGCAAACTGGATGATTCCGAATGGGTGATCATGAGGACGCACACGCAGATCGGCTACGACATTCTCAGCAAGAGCAATGCCCCGGTATTCCGGCTGGCGGCGGAAGTGGCCCTGCGCCACCACGAGAAATGGGATGGAAGCGGCTACCCGGACGGTC
>JAMNYN010000165.1 GCA_023622805.1 Pseudomonadota bacterium
GCCCCCGGCAACGCCCCCGGCCGCCTTGGCCGCCAACCACCTGTCGGGCGAAATCCTCTGGCCGGCCTCCGTGCAGGCCATGGCTTTGCCGCCCGAAGCCAAGGTATTCGTGATCGTGCGCGCCCCGGGCCAGGGGCCGCCCGTGGCCGTGCGGCGCCAGCCCCCCCCGGGGCTGCCGACCCGGTTCACGCTGGGCGCTGCCCACCTGCTGAACCCAACCGTGGCCTTGACGAATTTCGCGGCGCTGCAGGTGTCTGCGCGGCTGTCGCCCAGCGGTGCGGCGCTGCCCACGCCGCAGGATGTGCGCAGCAACGTCCTGAGCGTCAAGCCGGGGGCTGGTCAGCTGCGGCTGGAGATGGGCGGCAGCTGAGGCGGAAATGAAAAGGCACCCCTTGGGGTGCCTAGTAAATGCGCGCTGAAAAGCTCAGCCCTGGGCTTGCAGCAACTGCTCCAGCGCCGTGCTGACCGCGAGCAGCTCGCGGTCGCCGTTGCGCTTGCCCACCAGCATCAGGCCCACGGGCATTGCGCCGGCCTGGCGCGGCAAGGGCAGGGACACGGCGGGCAGGTCGTAGAAGTTGAACACCGACGGGTTGCGCAGCACCAGCATGTTGGTGCGGTGGAACGTATCCTCGTCATCCAGGCTGGCAATCGTTGGCGCAATCACCGGCACCGTGGGGAGGGCCAGGATGTCGAAGTCGGCGATGGCAGCATCGAGCTGGGGCTGCAGCTGCGCACGCGCCTGCTGCACGGCCACGTAGTGCGGGGCGGCAATCGTTTCGCCACGGCGAAGTCGCGACAGCACCAGCGCATCCAACTCGTTTTCCTTGCCCGCGGCCAGCAGCGCGCCGTGGACATGCGCGGCCTCGGCGGCGATCAGCGTGCCTTTTTCCTGCAGGCGGAAAGGCGCGCTCAGCAGCTCATCGAGCGCCGCATCGCTGACGCGCGCCTGGGCGCTCTGCAGCGCGGCGACGGCCTGCTCAAAGGCGGCCAGCACCTGCTCGTCCACCTGGGTGAACAGCAGGCCGCGCGGCACGCCAATGCGCAGTCCGGCCACTGCGCGCTGGGCCAGTGGTTGCCAGGTCTGGCCCGACAGCACGGCGTCGGTCTGGGCGCAGTCGAGCACATCCTTGGCCAGGGGGCCCACGGTATCAAGGGAGAAGGACAGCGGGAAAGCGCCTTCGCGGCTCACGCGGGCCTGGGTCGGCTTGAAGCCGGTCACGCCATTGAAGGCCGAGGGAATGCGAATGGAGCCACCGGTATCGGAGCCGATGGCGATCTCGCACATGCCGCGCGCCACGGCCACGCCGGCGCCGGCCGACGAGCCACCCGGGATGCGCGTGACGTCCAGGGCATTGCCTGGTGTGCCGTAGTGGGGATTGATGCCTATGCCCGAGAAGGCGAACTCGGTCATATTGGTCTTGCCGATGAGGATGGCGCCCGCGGCACGCAGGCGCTGGACGATCACGGCGTCTTTTTCGGCGGGCGGCGCATCGCGCAGCACCTTGGAGCCGGCCGTGGTGGCTTCGCCGGCCACGTCGAACAAGTCCTTGATGGAGACGATGCGGCCGTCCAGCGGGCCCAGGGTGATGCCGGCCGCGGCCCGGGCATCCGCCGCTGCCGCTGCCGCCAGCGCCGAGGCGGTGTAGACCTGGGTGAAGATGCGAGCGCCTTCAGCGCCGGCATCGGCGATGGCGCGCAAGGCTTTTTCGGTACGTTCTGTGGAAGTCATGTGCATGGACTGAGACTCTATCAGGCGATTTCGGGCAGTACTTCGACTTCGTAGCGGTGGCGCAGGGAACGGCCCAGAACGGGGTCGTGCAACTCCATCTCGAAGACGCTGGAAGGACGGATGCCGCCGATGGCGCCCACGGTGCCGCAGGTCATGACGTTGCCTTCAGCGAAGGCGGTCGTGCCCGTGGAGGCCAGATAGCCGGCGATCAGGTTCTCGGGCGTGCGCAGGCTGGCCATGGGGCCGTCCTGGTAGGCCTTGCGCTCGCCGTCCTCGACGATCCAGGAGCGCAGCACCAGTGCGTCGATGTGGTCGGCCACATCGGCGTACAGCCAGGCGTCCTTGGCCGCGGGCTTGGCGCAGACCTGCTTGGACAGCGCCACGCTGTGCGCTTCGAGCTTGCGGTCGGTGTGGTCCGAGGCAATGCTCAGGCACAGCTGGCCGTCGGCCTGGAAGACCAGGGCTTCGATTTCGCCGGAGGAGTGGGGGCCGACGACCTGGATCACGGCTTCCTGGGTGAACTGGTTCTGGCCGATGCGGTAGTACAGCGGCACGCTGGAGGGACGCGGAACGCCCAGCTCCGCCAGCTCTTCGATGTGGTGCTCGATGGCAGCCAGGTCGCGCCCGGCCCAGCCGGCCACGATCAAGTGGTTCAACGCAACGTCCACGCTGCGTGTCTGGCCCTTGGACTCGATGTTGAAGGTAGCTTTCATTGTCTGCTTTCGTATGTAAAAGGTGCCACTTAGGCGTGGCGCTGCGCGCCAGCCACAGCCCTAGCAACTGGCGTGACCCAGCAAAGGGGCAGCGAGGAAGGGTCGCCCCGCACCGAGGCTGCCGTCCCCCTCCACCGAAGGTTGAGAGGGGGAAGACGGGGCGCGCCTAGCGCGAAGCGGCTCAGGGGGTGTTTTTCGTTCACCCGAAGGTATTCGGCATCCACATGGCGATGCCAGGGAATACGGCCAGCAACAGCAACATGAGTGCCATGGCGGCCACGAAGGGCAGGGAGCCGATGATCACGGCGTTCATGGAGCCGGACTTGCGCAGGCTCTGGACGACGAACAGGTTCATGCCGACCGGCGGAGTGATCAGCGCGGCTTCGACCAGGATGATGATCATGATGCCCAGCCAGATCGGGTCGAAGCCCAGGCCTATCATCACGGGCGCGACGATGGGAATGGTCGTGATCATCATGGACAGGGTCTCCATGAAGCAGCCCAGCACCAGGTAGAAGACCACCAGCACCA
>JAMNYN010000660.1 GCA_023622805.1 Pseudomonadota bacterium
CCGTATCTCGAACGGCACGGCCTACGGGTTGTCGTCGTCGATATGCACCAACCGCCTGGACAACATAACGCGCTTCATCCGCGAGCTGAACGTGGGCAGCGTGAACGTGCGCGAGGTGCCGGGCTACCGCCTGGAGCTCACGCCCTTCGGCGGCATCAAGGACTCGGGCCTGGGCTACAAGGAAGGTGTGCTCGAAGCGATGAAGAGTTTCACCAACACGAAGACCTACTCGCTGCCCTGGTAACCATGAGCCTCAGCATCTCAGACATCATCGGTCTCTTCGAGACCAAGGGCCATGCGCAGTATGACGGCGAACCGGTCACGCAACTGGAGCATGCGCTGCAGTCGGCGCACCTGGCCGAGCAGGAGGGGGCGGACAGCGCGCTGATCGCCGCCGCCTTGCTGCACGACCTGGGCCACCTGCTGCACAACTTTGATGGAACGCCGACGCAGAAGGGGCTGGACGACCTGCACCAATACCTCTGCCTGCCGTTCCTGCGCGCGCTGTTCGGCCCGGCCACCCTGGAGCCGATCCGCTTGCACGTGGATGCCAAACGCTTCCTGTGCGCACGCGTGCCTGGCTACCTGGAAGCCCTGTCGCCCGACTCGAAGCGCAGCTTGCAGCTGCAGGGCGGCGTGTTCGACGAGGCGCAGGCCAAGGCCTTCGAGGCCCTGCCGTATGCGCTGGACGCGGTGCGCTTGCGGCAATGGGATGACACGGCCAAGCTGGCCGATGCGCAGACGCCCGACCTGGCGTACTACGCGCGGCACCTGGCGATCGCGGCCAAGCCATGAGTGCAAGGCCATCGGTCGCACTGAGCCACCGACAGGCGACGGCGCAGGGCATTCATGCTCAGCGTGCTGAAGGCGAATCCGGCGAAGTCGTTCTACGAGCACTTCGGATTTTTTCTTGCCCAACGTGGCGCAAGCCCTGAACCACGAGAGCCCGACATGCGCCCCTTCTGGATCGAACAAGCACTCTTCAACGATGGCGACCTGGCGCCGGCGCTGCAAGGTGAAACCACCGCCGACGTCTGCATCGTCGGCGGCGGCTTCACCGGCCTGTGGACGGCCATCCAGGCCAAGCTGCAGGCGCCTGCGCTCGACATCGTCATTCTCGAAAGCGACCTGTGCGGCGCCGGTGCCAGCGGTCGCAACGGCGGTTGTCTGCTCACCTGGTCGGCCAAGTTCCTGACGCTGCAGCGGCTGTTCGGCGAAGACGAGGCGGTGCGCCTCGTGAAGGCGTCGGAAGCGGCGGTGCAGCACATCGCCGACTTCTGCGCGACGCACGGCATCGACGCCGAGCTGCGCCTTGACGGCACGCTCTACACCGCGACCTCGCAGGCTCAGATTGGCACGCTCGATCCGATGATGCAGGCGCTGGAGGCGCGCGGCATCCATTCCTACCATGCACTGCCGCCCGACGAGGTGGCGCGGCGCTCGGGCTCGTCGCGCAACTTGGCCGGCGTGTTTTCGCCGATTGCCGCCACCGTGCAGCCGGGCAAGCTGGTGCGCGGACTGCGGCGCGTGGCGATGGCCATGGGCATCCGCATCCACGAACGCACGCCGATGCTCGACTTCAGCACCGACCAGCCCGTGGTGGTGCGCACGCCCAGCGGGCGCGTGCGCGCGAAGAAACTGGTGCTGGCGATGAACGCGTGGATGGCCGGCCGCTTCCCGCAGTTCGAGCGGACCATTGCCATCGTGTCCAGCGACATGATCGTCACCGAGCGCTGCCCAGAGCTGCTGCAGCAGATCGGCCTGACCGACGGCGTGTCGGTGCTCGATTCGCGCACCTTCGTCTACTACTACCGCAGCACGGTCGACGGCCGCATCATGCTGGGCAAGGGCGGCAATACCTTTGCCTGGGGCGGCCGCATGGCCAAGGTGTTCGACGAGCGCTCGCCCTACGAGGCCGAGCTCACGCAGGCCCTGCATTCCTTCTTTCCGGCATTGAACGGCACGCCGATCACGGCCAGCTGGAATGGGCCGTCCGACCGCTCGGCGACGGGCTTCCCGTTCTTCGGCAAGCTCGACGGCGCGCCGCACATCTACTACGGTTTCGGCTACTCGGGCAATGGCGTGGGGCCGACCTACATGGGCGGACAGATCCTGTCGTCGCTGGTGCTCGACCTGGACAACGCCTGGACCCGCAGCCCCATTACGCAGGGGCCCCTGGGCTACTTTCCGCCAGAGCCGATCCGTTACCTCGGATCGATCATCGTGCGCAATGCTATCCGCCGCAAGGAGCGCGCCGAGGACATGAGCCGCCAGCCACTGTTTGTGGACCGTATGCTCAGCAAGCTGGCCAACGCCGCGGGCAAGGCAGACAAGGCTTGAACGGCAATCACCTGCTTGGGAACCGCCTGTTGAGGCCCTCCGAGTCAGCGGACGAGCGATGCGGTCCCACCCCTAAGTCTTTCGCTGCGGGTAGAGCGTCTCGCCGCCTTGGAGCATGTCGACCAAGGTTTCGATCTTCTTCTGGCGTCCTGCCACAGGCGGCACGGTCGTGGTGGTACCCGCACGCTGATCGCCGCCACGGCTGAATTCGGAGGAGGGCTGAGCGTGGAGCCTGCCATGCCTGTGCTGATCTTTACGCCGATGGACGCTGCCCACTTCGCTGGCGCAGATGACGGAATTTCAGACTCCAGGACGAGCGGATTGGTGCTCGCCGTGGTTGAATCGGCCGAGATCTGATGACACAACCTATCCACGAAACGTGCGCAGATGCCCGCCGCTGCCAGCGTTCATAGCGTTTCGTGGATATTCCCCGCGCCTTGCAAAGCGGATTCTCAGCCTGCCAAAGCCGACAAACCATTCACGCGTTCTGTCCACCACCCAGCGATGCTTGCCCAGTTGTTCGCTTGCGTACGCTGTGGCGGGTTTACCCTTCTGCTGACCCATCAATCAGAGTCCTCGCTACGGTGGTCATGGGCGACAATGCGTGTGTTCGGTATGGAACATAGGGGT
>JAMNYN010000118.1 GCA_023622805.1 Pseudomonadota bacterium
GCCAACTGCTGGCCTGGGGCAGCGACCTCGCGGGCACGCCCGCGCACCGCGGCCTGTTCGAAGACCGTATTTTTGTGCTCACGCCCGACGCGGCCGTGATCGAGCTGCCCCAGGGTGCCACGCCCGTGGACTTCGCCTACGCCGTGCACACCAGCCTGGGCCACCGCTGCCGCGGCGCGCGTGTGGACGGCGCCATGGTGCCGCTGAACACGCCGCTGCAAAACGGCCAGACGGTGGAAATCACCACCGTCAAGGAAGGCCGGCCTTCGCGCGACTGGCTCAATGCCGATCTGGGCTACCTCAACAGCCACCGCGCGCGCGCCAAGGTGCGCGCCTGGTTCAATGCCCAGGCCACCCACGAAACCGTGGCGCGCGGGCGCGAATCGGTGGAGAAACTGCTGCAGCGCGAAGGCAAGACGGCGATCAAGCTCGAGGACCTCGCGGGACAGTTGGGCTTCAAGTCGGCCGATGCCTTGTTCGAGGTGGTCGGCAAGGACGAATATTCGCTGCGCAATATCGAGGCCGTGCTGCGCCCGCCCGAGCCTGAAGGGGTGGACGAGCCGTTCTCGCCGGTGCGCAAGGCGCGTGGCAGTGAAGCCGGGCCCAAGGGCGGGGTGCTGGTGGTGGGCGTGGATTCGCTGATGACGCAGTTGGCCAAGTGCTGCAAGCCCGCGCCACCCGACGACATCCGCGGCTTTGTGACGCGTGGCAAGGGCGTCAGCGTGCACCGCTGCGACTGTTCCAATTTCCGTGAAATGGCCGCGCGCAACAGCGAGCGAGTCATCGACGTGGCCTGGGGAACGCCCAAGGCCGCCGTCGGTGCCGCCGTCTATCCGGTGGACGTGGCCGTCGAAGCCGCCGACCGCCAAGGCCTGCTGCGCGACATCTCCGATGTCTTCGCCCGCGAGAAAACCAATGTGATCGGCGTGCAGACCCAGTCCGTCAAGGGCACGGCCTGGATGACTTTCACCGTGGAAGTGGCCGATTCCGGCCGGCTGAGCAAGGTGCTGGGCATCGTGGCGAGCGTGACGGGAGTGCGGTCGGCTCGGCGGAGGTGAGCTGGGCTCCCCCTGAGCCGCTTTGCCGGATGGCCGGCCCCGGCTTCCCCCTCTCATCCTTCGGTGGAGGGGGAAGCCCGGCCAGGGACGACACCATCGCTGCGGGGCGGCGCTTGCTCGGTGTCCCCTTGCTGGGGAGCGCCGAGAAATAATCTGCGCTGTTTGCAAAAAAGAGGCCTGGTTGGGGAAAACGCCATTTTCCCAATGCTATACTTGTGGAATCGAACAGGTAGACGCAGGCGCGTAGCTCAGCTGGTTAGAGCACCACCTTGACATGGTGGGGGTCGTTGGTTCGAGTCCAATCGCGCCTACCAAATTCAGCAAGTCTTGACCAGAGGCTTGCAAAGGAAAATCCCGCTGCAAAGCGGGATTTTTTTTGGCCCGAAAAAGCCGTTTCCCATCCAGACGAAAAAACAGGGCCTCAAGGGCCCTGTTCTTGTTTGCGCGGACGCGTTTACATGCGCTGCGGCAAGGCGGTCACGATTTCGGGGAAGAACCACAGCATCGCCAGCGCGAACACCATCAGCAGGAAGTAAGGCGCGCAGACTCTGGCGATGTAGGTGATCTGCTTGCCCGTCATGCTTTGCAGCACGAACAGGTTGAAGCCCACCGGCGGCGTGATCTGCGCGGTTTCCACGGTGATCACCAGGAAGATGCCGAACCACAGCGGATCTATGCCCGCGGCCTGGATGATGGGCAGCACCACGCTCATGGTCAGCACGATGGTGGAGATGCCATCGAGGAAGCAGCCGATCAGGATGTAGAAGATGCCCAGCACGATGATCAGCATGCCCGGCGACAGGTGGAGGCTGCCGACAAACTCCGCCAACTGGCGCGGCAGGCCGATGTAGCCCATGGACAGGGTCATGAAGGCCGCGCCTGCCAGGATCAGGGCGATCATGCAGTACAGGCGCGTGGCGCCGAACAGCGAGGCCTTGAAGTTCTTCCAGCTCAGCGCGCCTTGCGATGCCGACAGCACCAGCGAGCCCGCGACGCCGATGGAGGCGGCTTCGGTGGCGGTGGCAATGCCCGAGTAGATGCTGGCGATCACGCTGGCGATCAGCAGCACCACGGGAATCAGGTGGCGGGCTTCGTAGATCTTCTGGCGAAAGCTCAGCTGGACATCGGCCTTGGGCACCTTCTCGGGGTTGAGCAAGGCCCAGACCATGATCCAGCCGCTGAACAGGGCGGCCAGCAGCAGGCCGGGCAGCACGCCGGCCATGAACAGCTTGGAGATCGACAGTTCGGCCGATACACCATAGACGATCAGGATGATGGAAGGCGGAATCAGCAGGCCCAGGGTGGCGGGTCCGCCCAGGGAGCCAATGATCTGGTCTTCGGGATAGCCGCGTTTGCGCAGCTCGGGAATATTCATCTTGCCCACGGTGGCGCAAGTGGCGGCGGACGAGCCGGACACCGAGGCAAAAATGGTGCAGCCGATGACGTTGGTGTGCAGCAGGCGGCCCGGCAGGGCGTTGACCCAGGGCGCGAGGCCGCGGAACATGCTTTCCGACAGATTGGTGCGGTAGAGAATTTCACCCATCCAGACAAACAGCGGCAGGGCCGTGAGGGTCCAGCTGCTCGACGAGCCCCAGATGGTCACGGCCATGGCGTCACCGGCCGAGCGCGCGGTGAAGAATTCCATGCCGAACAAGGCCACGCCGGCCAGCGTCAGGCCGACCCAGACACCACCGCCGAGCAAGGCGAGCAAAACGACAATCAGCGCAACGCTGGCAAAAATTTCATTCATGGGGAGTGCCCTCGGTCACGCGGGGTTTGCGTTGCCCCATCAACTCCAGCACCAGCTCATCGCAAAAGGCGATGAAGAACACCAGCGTGCCCAGGGCCATCAGCAGTTGGGGAATCCACAGGGGCGTGGCGTCTATGCCCACGGAGATGTCTTCGATCTC
>JAMNYN010000044.1 GCA_023622805.1 Pseudomonadota bacterium
TGGTGCTGCGCGAGTGCATGCACCATTGGCAGGTGCAGGAACTCCACCTCGCGGGCATCAAGCCTTAGTAAGGCCGCGCCTCGTCGACCAGCGTCGATTCCGGCAGCGCGTGGATTTCCTGCAGCAGCTGGGCCAGGCCCTGGGCCGACGCCTGGACCATGGCCTGGCCGCGCTCGGCCGTGGCCGCGGCCGCATTGCCCACTGCGCCCGCCGGGTTGTAATCCTGTATGGCCCAGCCCATCTTGGCGCTGCGGCCGTTGCCCAGCAGGGGATAAAGCTTGGAACGGTCTTCGGAGGTGGAAGCGAAATCGCGCGCGTATTCCATCCCCACCGTCTGCGGCGCCAGGTGCAGCATCATCGAGGTCTCGACTTCGCCGCCATGGATGCCGAAACGGTGCTCGTGCGCGCAGAACTGCTGGTTGGCCGCTTCGCCCGCGAGTCCGAACCAGCTCGTGCTGTAGACCAGCAGGCGGTGCTTGATGCGCAGTTCGCGCGCCACGATGTCCATGGCGCTGACCTGGCCGCCATGGCCGTTGAAGATCAGCAGCTTGCGCACGCCGGCGCGCGCCACGCAGGCACCGATTTCCGTCCACAGCGCGATCAGCGTCGCGGGCGCAAGCGTCAAGGTACCGGGATAGGCCGTGTGCTCCATGCTCAGGCCGATGTTCTGCGGCGGCAGGCACAGCAGCGGCAGGTCAGCGGGCAGCAACGGCAGCGCCGCATCGATCACGCCCTGGGCCAGCGTGGCGTCCACCGACAAGGGCAGGTGCGGGCCATGCTGCTCCACCGCGGCCACCGGCAGCAGGGCCACCGTGCGGGCCGCGAGCCCATTGGTTTGTGCCGCGGCGAAGTCGCGCGCTGACGCCTGGGCCCACCAGCGCGAAGGCCAGCGGGGTGGGGGTGCGGAAGAAGACTTGGGCATGCCCGCCATGGTAGTGCAGATGCTCGCCACAGCAGACTTCGGCCGGTCAACGCACAATGCACCATGGCATCCTCCTCGACCCGCGACCTGACCCAAGGACCGATAGGCATGACCCTGCTGGTCTTTTCCCTGCCCATACTCGCCGGCAACGTGCTGCAGTCGCTCAACGGCTCGGTCAATGCCGTCTGGGTCGGCGGCTATCTGGGCGAGGCCGCGCTCACGGCCACGGCCAATGCCAACAACCTGCTGTTCGCGCTGATCGGCCTGGTGTTCGGCGTGGGCATGGCGGCCACCATCCTGGTCGCCCAGTCCATGGGCGCGCACAACCTGCCGCAGGCCAAGCGCGTGATCGGCACCAGCGCCACGCTGTTCGGCGCGGCCTCGATCGCCATTTCCATCCTGGGTTGGCAGTTGTCGGCCCGCATCCTGGACTGGCTGGGCACGCCCACCGAAGCCCAGGCCCTGGCCGAGGCCTATCTGCGCGTGATTTTCCTGGCCATTCCGCTGATGTACCTGTTTGCCTTTGTCTCGGCCGTGATGCGCGGCGCGGGCGACACGCGCACGCCGTTTTATTTCCTGCTGCTGGTGGTGGTGCTCGACACCGCGCTCAACCCGCTGTTCATTTTCGGCTGGGGACCGGTGCCGCGCATGGGCATCAGCGGCTCGGCCATGGCCACGCTGGTCGCCAACAGCATCAGCTTCACCGCCATGCTGTGCTGGCTGCGCTGGCGCCGCCACCCCCTGTGGATAGGCGCGGGCGAACTGCGGCTGTTCCTGCCCGATGCGCGCATTCTGCGGGCCTTGGTCGTCAAGGGCCTGCCCATGGGCGCGCAGATGGTGATGATTTCCATGGCCATGCTGATGTTGATGGGCATGGTCAACAGCCATGGCGTGGAGCTGTCCTCGGCCTATGGCGCGGCGCTGCAGCTGTGGACCTATGTGCAGATGCCGGCCATGGCCATAGGCGCGGCCTGCTCGGCCATGGCCGCGCAGAACGTGGGCGCCCGCCTGTGGGGCCGAGTGGACGCCACGGCCCGCGCCGGCGTGCTGTGCAATGTGCTCATGACCGGCATGCTGATCCTGCTGGCCGTGGTCTGGGACCGGCAGGTGCTGTCGCTGTTCCTGCCCGCGGGCAGCGCCGCGCTGGAAAAGGCCCGACACCTCAACCACATCGCCATAGGCTCCTTCCTGTTCTTTGGCGTGACCTTCGTGATTTCAGGCGTGGTGCGCTCCACGGGTGCGGTGGTCGCGCCGCTGGTCATCCTGGGCCTGGCCCTGTGGGGCGTGCGCGTGCCCGTGGCCCAATGGCTGCAGCCGGCCTGGGGCGTGGATGCGATCTGGTGGAGCTTTCCCATCAGTGCCGGCTGCGCCATGCTGATGTCGCTGGCGTACTACCGCTGGGGCGGCTGGCGCCAGGCGCGCATGCTCGCGCCCGCCGAGGACCGCGTGGCCACGCCCGCCGAAGTGGCCGGACTGCCGCCGACCCCGGTCTGCGCCCAGCCGCCCGCCCGGGACCTGGAGCCAGGGCGAATCGCGCCGGCCAAATAACCCAGCCCGCCCGCGCGCGCTACCATTCCCGGGCGCTGACCCTGCCCTGGCCGGCCGCCAGCCCCATGGTTTTCCTGAATCAGCACGGCCGGCAAGGAACCAAACCGCCCTGGCCTGGCTCCTACCTTGCGAACATGATCTACAGCCTCCTCCTTCGTCGCCGCTCCTGGAGCCCTGCCGCCTGGCTGCTCGCTCTGGCCGCCCTCCTCCTGTGCGCCCCCAGTTGGGCCCAGATCCAGCTGCGCAGCAGCCTGACCACGGCCGGCGCGCCCGGCCCTGTCGTCACCACCCCGCGCGCGCGCGTCGAACTGGTGGCCCAAGCGCCCGACGGCGTGGCTCCCGGCAAGCCCCTGTGGCTGGGCCTGGCCGTCGCCCACCAGCCCGGCTGGCATACCTACTGGAAGAATCCCGGCGACTCCGGCCTGCCCACGCAGCTGCAGTGGCAGCTGCCGGCCGGCCTGAGCGCCGGCGAGATCGACT
>JAMNYN010000136.1 GCA_023622805.1 Pseudomonadota bacterium
CCACGCGCCCCAAAGCCACGCTGCCGGCATGCAGTCCCATGCCGTATTCCAGGGCCTGGCCGAACTCGGCATGAAAGGACTGGCCCCAGGTTTGCATGCGCTGGTCGATCAGCACGCAGGCCTGTAGGGCTTGGCGGGCGGCGGTGGGCAGATCCGTCTTCAGGCCAAAAATGGCCATCACGCTGTCGCCAATGAATTGATTGGCCACGCCGCCACATTCCTGCACGGCGCTGCCTATCAATTCGAAGTAGCGGTCCAGCACCCAGGACAGGTCCACAGGCCATTGGCGCTCGGACAGCCCCGACCATTGGCGCAGGTCGACGAACAGAATCACCACCGCGCGCTCCTCGCCGCCGCCGGTCACGCGGGCCTCGGCTTTGGGGTGGAACAAGGGCGTGACTTCGATGTCGCCCAGCGGGCGCAGCTGGCAGGCCAGGCGCACATCGGCGGGGGCATGCACACGCTCCAGGGTGGCGCGCTCATCGCGCCCCGGTGGCGGGAAATGGGCGCTCGCCCCCCGTACTCGCACGCGGCAAGTGGAGCAGCGCGCTCTGCCGCCGCACAGCGACAGGTGTTCCAGCCCATGGGAGCGGCTGGCCTCCAGCACGCTGAAGCCCCGCGGCACCTGCAGCGTGCGGCCCGGGTAGTGCAATTGGATCATGGCGGTCCCCGGCCGCTGGCGCAGCCAGCGCCACAGGCGCGGCCCGGCCAGCGCGGCCGCGAGCAGCAGCAGCCAGCCCAGGCGCAGACCCGCCGTCATGCCGTGCAGGTCCTGGGAGACTTGCAGGGGGGGCTGCTGTGCCGCGGCGGGCATGCCCGTGGCGATTTCCCTGGCCATGGCCAGCACGCCCAGTGCCGCGAAGGTGGGCAGCAGCACGGCCAGGCTCAAGAGCACCGGCTGGCAGCGCTGCCAGGCACTGCGCGCGCGCAGCGCGAAATGCAGGCCCAGGCAGCCATGCGCCCAGGCCGCGGTCAGCAGCAGCAACTGCAGGCCGATGCTGGCCGGATTCCAGATCGCGGGAATGAGGCGTTCATAGCTGTTGGCGATGGCCCAGCTGGCGTAGGCCCAACGCGTGGCGGAAAAATGCGCGGCCAGCAGCAGCGGCAGGCACAGGCCCAGCACCAGGCGTATGGCTTCCAGCGCCGGCATGCGCAGGCTGCGCCGTTGCCACACGGCCGTGAGCGCCATCGCCCCATGGGTGGCGAACGCGCCGTACAGCAGCACCGTGCCGGGCACAGAGCGCCAAAGACTTTGCACTGCCATGCGCATGGTTTCCGCGGCGTCCAGCGACACCAGCCCCAGGCCGTGGTTGATCAGGTGCAGCGCCACATAGAGCCACAGCACCAGGCCGCTTCCCCAGCGCAGCTTGCGCAGGGAAGGCATGGACATAGAGGGCCGCGCAGCTCGCACGGGAGTGGGGGATTTCATCGGATTCTCACAGGGGCAAGGCCGGCACGACAGCCGCGCACCGGCGGCCAAGATAAGCCATGGGCGATGTCCTGTCCTTTCTGGGGGCAGCGCGGCGCCCCCCAGCAGCGGCGGCCAAGCCTGCCGATAATTGCCGCTGTCCCCTGCCGCGTCCCCGCCTTTCATGCCCTCTCCCATTGTTCGCTCCAGCCTGGCATTGCGCCAGGTTTCGCTCTTCGCAGGCCTGGACGACGCCTGCCTGGACCGCATTGCCATGGCCTGCGAATGGCGCTCTATCGATGCCAGGAAGCCGGTGTTCACGCGCTCATCGACGGGCAGCGACGTGTTTTTCCTGCTCACGGGGCGCGTGCGCATCACCACTTATTCGGCCAGCGGACGCGAAGTGTCGTTTCGCGATTACCAGCCGGGGGAGCATTTTGGCGATCTCTCGGCGATCGACGGCCAGATGCGCTCGGCCGATGTCGTCGCGCTCGAATCCTCGCAGCTGGCCTGCCTCGGCGCGGCGGATTTCATGGCGCTGATGGCGCGCGAGCCCCTGGTCGCGCGGCGCATGCTGCAGCACCTCACCGGGCTGGTCAGGCAGTTGACCGACCGTGTGCTGGAGCTCAGCACCTTGAGCGTGCAAGCGCGTTTGCATGTGGAGCTGCTGCGCCTGGCCCATGCCGGCGGGGTGCTGGCGGACGGCAGTGCGCGCATCGCGCCCGCGCCGCCGCATTCGGCCCTGGCCAGCAAGATCAGCACCAACCGGGAGCAGGTCGCCAGGGAGATCAGCGCGCTCACCAAGAGCGGGCTGCTGCGCAAGCAAGGCCAGCGCACGCTGTGGGTGACTTGCGTGCAGGACCTGCAGGAATTGGTACTCGCCTGAGCTGCGCTTTCTGCGCAAAACTGTGCGTTTACGCACATACAGGCCCATGACGGAAGAAGAAACTTCAGTCCATGCAGAACGCAAGCCCGCACTGCAAGACCTTGAAGAAAGAACTGTCATGAAAACCACCAAGAACATCCTCGCCATCGCCGCCATCGCCGCCGCTTCGTTTTCCGGCATCGCCTCGGCGCAAAACCCGCAAGTCTGGTTCGGCGCCGAGCCGGTGATTTCCGGTCCTTCGCTGTCGCGTGCGGAAGTGCTGGCCGACCTGGCGATCTGGAACCGCGCCGGCATGAATATCTACCAACAGGGTGAAAACACCAGCTTCGATGCCGCCTACGAACAGCGCCTGGCGCAGTACCAGAAGATGCGCCGCGGCGCTGAATTCCAGGAAGAACTGCGTCGCCAGGGCGGCGTGGCGAAGTAAGCCTTTGCGGGGTGGGCTGTTTCCGCCCCCCCCCTTTTTGAGTCACTGCATCAACGACCGATGAACAAAGAATCCCCGGATATTGGAGCGCTGCTCGCAAGAGCACTGCTGAGTGCTGTCTTTCTCTACAGCGGCATAGGCAAGCTGCTGGGACCGGAGGCCACTATGGCCTACATCGCCAAGGCCGGCATGCCCTGGCCCGCCATGGCCTATGC
>JAMNYN010000696.1 GCA_023622805.1 Pseudomonadota bacterium
ATGCAGCGGACCCGTGGGGTTGGCCGAGACGAACTCGACCAGCAATTTTTGCGTGCGGCGCGGCTGATCGCCGAAAGCCGTGCCGGCCGCCAGCACTTCGCGCACGATTTCCTGCTTGGCCGCGGGCTTGAGGCGCACGTTCAAGAAACCGGGTCCGGCAATTTCCAGGGCCTCGACCCAGCGGGCAAACGCCGGCGTGGTCATCAGCGCATCGCTGAGCGTTTGCGCCAACTGCCTGGGATTCTGTTTGGCCGCCTTGGCCAGCTGCATGGCCGCCGTACAGGCGTAATCGCCATGGGCAGCCACTTTGGGGGATTCGAAAGCGGCGCGCGCACCAGCGCCGGGCGACAATTTTTCCAGCTCAGCGGCCAGGGCCGCGAGCAATTCCTGTTTGACGGAGAGCATCGCGGGATTTTACGTGCCCGCCCCGGTTTGTGCCGCCGCGATGAATTCGACCGTGTGGCGCGACGGCGTCAGTCGTTCCCGTTTGCCGGTGCTACGCGCAGCGAGCAAGCGTGGGGGCTGTTTTTGCCGCCGGGCCGCCCCAAGGCAAAAACGCGGTGGGGGGCTTTGCCCCCCATCGAGAGCCACACGAAGTGGGCGAACGTGGGGGTCACATCCCCCGCGCCCAGAACACCGCAATGACAGCAATCACCGGCACCACATGCGCCTGGACCATGATCCAGCGGCGCGTGCCGCGCACGGCCTCGGCGTCCGGCAAGGCCTGGCCCGCATCCAGCGCACGCAGCCAGCGGCGAAACGTGATCGACGGCTTGATCGACAGCAGCGCCGTCAGCAGGAACAGCGTCATCTTCAGGTGAAACAGCGGCTGCGAGACATACCAGGACACGCCCTTGGTGCCCCAATACAGCCGGGCCAACCCGGTGATCAGCAGCGCCAGCGCGGCCAGGCCGTAAATCAGGTCCAGGCGCGCCAAACGGCGCACGACGGCGGCATTCATCCACTCCGCGCGGCACAGCGCCGCCTGGCTGGACAAAAACACCACCAAGGTCAGGACGGCGAGCAGGTGCACGGCGGCCAAGAAGGCTTCCAAGGTCATGACAAAACTCCGTTCTTCCAAAATTCAGCTTGTTGATAGTGGTGCTTGAGGTAGTCGATCCACAAGCGCACGCGCAAAGGCATGTGCTTGCGTTGGGGAAAGACCACATAAATTCCATTGGGCGGCGCCGCGAATTCCTCCAGCACCGGCACCAGCCGGCCCGCGGCGATCTCCGACTCTACTTCCCAGGTGCTGCGCCAGGCAATGCCCCAGCCGCCCAGGCACCAGTCGTGCAACACCTGGCCGTCCGAGCAGTCCAATGGGCCGCCGGACTTGAAATGCACGACATCGTGCGTGCTCTGGTCGGGCTGCGGAATGCGAAATGCCCAGCCCCGGGTCTGGGAAGCGTCGCTCGACAGCGTCAGGCAGTCGTGCTGCGCCAGCTCGCTGGGGTGCTGGGGCGTGCCGCGGCGCGCGAGATAGGCCGGCGTGGCCACGCACAGGCGGCGGTTGTCGGCGATGCGCACGCTCACCAGCGAGGAGTCGGGCAGGTCGCCGACACGCACGGCGCAGTCAAAGCCTTCTCCGGCCAGGTCCACGACCCGGTCGCTGAGGTTCAGGGAAATCGTGACTTCCGGGTGCAGATCGCGAAAACGCGGCACCAGGGGCGCGACATGGCGCCGGCCAAAGCCCGCGGGCGCCGTGATGCGCAAATGGCCCGTGGCCTTGACGCCGCCCGCCGAGACACTGGCTTCGGCATTGGCCACATCCGACAGCAGGCGCTGGCAATCTTCGAGAAAAGCACTGCCTTCGTGCGTCAGCGAGATGCGCCGCGTGGTGCGCACCATGAGCTTGACGCCCAGGTGCTCCTCCAATGCGTCCAGCCGCCGCCCCATGATGGCTGGCGCCACGCCTTCGGCCTTGGCCGCGGCCGTGAGGCTACCCTTGGTGGCTACCGACACAAATGACTCGAACGCCTTGAGTTTGTCCATGCTCCGATTATGGAGACAAAGCCCCGAGCCGCCGCCGCCCCACGCCAGCCCCGAGACACTTTTGCTTAAAAGTCACGAGTTCTGCACTTTTGAAGCTGTTTATAGGTGCAAACAATTCAAATACAGTGTCTACATTGCCTGCCATCCTGGCAGTGCTGCCCTTTTCTTCATTCCGAGGTTTATTCCATGTCCGACCGCACCACCGTCCACGGCCTGCAAGTGGCCAACGAACTGCACAGCTTCATCAACGACCAGGTGCTGCCAGGCACGGGCGTGGCGCCCGCGGCGTTCTGGAAAGGCTTTGACGCCCTGGTCCACGACCTCGCACCGCGCAACGCCGCGCTGCTGGCCGAACGCGACCGCCTGCAGACCGAACTCGACACCTGGCACAAGGCCCACCCCGGCCCGATCATGGACATGGCCGGCTACCGCAGCTTCCTCAGCCGCATTGGCTACCTGGTCGAGCCACCGCAGAACGTGAAGGCCACGACCACCCATGTCGATGCCGAACTCGCCACCCAGGCCGGCGCCCAGCTGGTGGTGCCCATCCTCAACGCGCGCTACGCACTCAACGCGGCCAATGCCCGCTGGGGCTCGCTGTACGACGCGCTCTACGGCACAGACGTGATCAGCGAAGCCGACGGCGCCGAAAAAGGCCGGGGCTACAACCCCGTGCGCGGCGCCAAGGTCATCGCCTTCGCCCGCGATGTGCTCGACCAGGCCGTCCCGCTGGCCACCGGCTCGCACAAATATGCCGTGCTCTACGCCGTCGTCGACGGCAAGCTCACGGTCACGCTGGCCGATGGGCAGATCACCGGCCTCAAGGACGCGGACAAATTCGCCGGCTACCAGGGCAGCGCCGCCGCGCCCTCCTCCGTGCTGCTGAAGAACAATGGCTCGCACCTCGACATCCGCATCGACCGCAGCACACCCATTGGCCAGT
>JAMNYN010000686.1 GCA_023622805.1 Pseudomonadota bacterium
GTCGCGGCCAGCAGCTTGGTCAGCGTGGCATAGCCGTAATTGCGCGCGTCGAACGAGGCCTTGTTGCCGATCTGCGTGCCCACGGCGCCGACACGCGCCCAGCCGTCCTCGTCCTGGGTGGCATTGACGGCGTCGCGCAGCAGGTTGAGCAGCTGGCTGTCCTGGCGCAACTGCTGCGTGGGCACGCGCAGACTGGCCGCTCGGACGACAGGCACCGGCGGCGCATCCGCGCGCTCGGCGGACGATTGCTGGGGCTGGTGCGCCGCCACTTCGCTGACGTCCTCCGCCGCGAGCGTGCCATCGGCATGGCCCGAGCCCAGGGCCTCGAGGTAAAGAAAGCGTGAGCAGGCGTTGACGAAGGGCATGGGCGTCTGCTTGGCACCAAAGCCATAGACGGCCGCGCCCTTGGCCCGCAGGTGCATGACCAGCGGCGTGAAGTCCGCATCGGACGAGACGATGCCGAAAGCGTCGGGTCGCTCGGTGTAGAACAGCTCCATGGCGTCCACGGTCATCGCCATGTCGGTCGCATTCTTGCGCTTGGAGTAGTCGAACTGCTGCATGGGGCGCAGCGCGAATTCCAGCAACCGGGCCTGCCAGCCCTGCAAGCCGGCCTTGGTCCAGTTGCCGTAGGCACGGCGGATGTTGATCACGCCCAGCGTCGACAGCTCGGTCAGGATTTCATCGAGCTTTTCGGCGGGCGCGTTGTCCGCATCGATCAGCAGCGCAATGCGCAGGGGAGACTCAGCGAGCATGGGCAATCCTCGGTGGGGTACACAGGAGTGCAGCGTACACCATCGCCTTCGGGGTGCCATGGGTTGGCAGCCCATGCAACTGGCGCGGCCCTGCAAGGGGGCACCGAGCAAGGGCCGCCCCGCAGCGATGGTGTCGTCCCCCTCCACCGAAGGTTGAGAGGGGGAAGCCGGGGCGGCCCAAGCCGCGTCAGCTGCTCAGGGGGTGACCATTCTCCAGGGCAGCGCATCCCCCGAGCGCAGCGGCTTGAGCTGGGCTTCGCCGAACGCAAAGCTTTCGGGCGGCGTCCACGACTCACGGCGCAGCGTGATGGTGCCGGTGTTGCGTGGCAGTTGGTAGAAGTCCGGGCCGTTGAAGCTGGCAAAGGCTTCGAGCTTGTCGAGCGCACCCGCGTTGTCGAAAGCTTCGGCGTACATCTCTATGGCCGCGTGCGCGCTGTAGCAGCCGGCGCAGCCCGAAGCGTGTTCCTTGAGATGGGCGGCATGTGGCGCGCTGTCCGTGCCCAGAAAGAACTTGGCGTTGCCGCTGGTGGCGGCCTCCACCAGGGCCAGGCGGTGGGTTTCGCGCTTGAGCACAGGCAGGCAGTAGTAATGCGGGCGAATGCCGCCGGTGAAGATGGCGTTGCGGTTGAACAGCAGGTGCTGGGGCGTGATGGTCGCGCCGACGAAACGGTCGGACTCGGTCACGTACTGCGCGGCTTCACGCGTGGTGATGTGCTCGAACACGATCTTCAGCTCGGGGAAATCGCGGCGCAGCGGAATCAGCTGCTGGTCGATGAAAGCCGCTTCGCGGTCGAACAGATCGACGTCGCTGCCCGTGACTTCACCGTGCACCAGCAGCAGCAGGCCTTCGCGCTGCATGGCTTCGAGCGTGGCGTAGGTCTTGCGCATATCGCTCACACCCGCATCGCTGTTGGTCGTGGCGCCCGCCGGATAGAGCTTGAGTGCCACCACGCCGGCGGCCTTGGCACGTGCAATCTCGTCGGCCGGCGTGTTGTCCGTGAGGTACAGCGTCATCAGCGGCTCGAAGTCCACGCCCGGCGGCACGGCCGCGAGAATGCGCTCGCGGTAGGCCATGGCCTGCTCGGCCGTCGTCACCGGCGGCTTGAGGTTGGGCATGATGATGGCACGCGCGAACTGAGCGGCAGTGTGCGGCACCACGGTGCGCAGGGCTTCGCCGTCGCGCACATGCAGGTGCCAGTCGTCGGGGCGGGTGATGGTGAGGGTGTCGATGGAGGCGGTCATGGAGCGGTATTGTCCCACTCCCCTGCCCAGGCCTACAACTCCCCGTATCCCTTTCCGCGCTCACATCGCTCGCAGCCCCTGCAACTGGCGCGGCCCAGCAAGGAGACAGCGAGCAAGGGCCGCCCCGCAGCGAGGCTGTCGTCCCCCTCCACCGAAGGATGAGAGGGGGAAGCGACGAAGTCGCTCAGGGGGTGCCTCAATGTTGCAGGATCTTGTTGAGAAAGTCCTTGGTGCGCGGCTGACGGGCTTCTGGGTGGTTGAAGAAGTCGTCGCTGGTGCAGTCCTCGAGGATCTTGCCGCCCACGTCCATGAAGATCACGCGGCCGGCCACCTTGCGCGCAAAGCCCATTTCATGGGTCACGCACATCATGGTCATGCCTTCATGGGCCAGACCGACCATCACGTCCAGCACTTCGCCGACCATTTCCGGGTCCAGCGCCGAAGTCGGTTCGTCGAACAGCATCACGATGGGGTCCATGGACAGCGCGCGGGCGATGGCCACGCGCTGCTGCTGGCCGCCCGACAACTGGCCCGGAAACTTGTCCTTGTGCGCCGTCAGGCCCACGCGGTCGAGCATCTTGAGGCCGCGCTTGCGGGCTTCGTCGGGGCTGCGGCCCAGCACCTTGATCTGGGCAATGGTCAGGTTTTCCGTCACCGACAGGTGCGGAAACAGCTCGAAGTGCTGGAACACCATGCCAACCCGGCTGCGCAGCTTGGGCAGGTTGGTCTTGGGGTCGTGCACAGGCGTGCCGTCCACGAAGATCTCGCCTTTCTGAAAAGGCTCGAGCGCGTTGATGGTCTTGATCAGCGTGGACTTGCCCGAGCCCGAAGGCCCGCAAACCACCACCACTTCGCCCTTTTTGATCTCGGTCGAGCAGTCGGTCAGCACCTGAAAGCTGCCATACCACTTGGAGACGTTCTTCATTTCAATCATTTGGTGCTCTCCGTATTCATTTAACCGATGCACTGCGCGCGCTCTTTGCTCCGACGCGGCCCAAGCCAGGGACGGCAAGCAAGGGCCGCCCCGCAGCGAGGCCGTCGTCCCCCTGGGGGGAAGGCGCGCAGCGACTCAGGGGGGTCATCTAATAATTGCGATTTTCTTGTGCAGGCGCTTGACCATCCAGGACAGCGCATAGCACAGCACGAAATAGGCGACGGCAGCGGCCAGATAGGCCTCTATCGGTCGGCCGTAGTTCTTGCCCGCGACTTCAAAGCCCTTGAGCATGTCGTAGGCGCCGATGGCATAGACCAGCGATGTGTCCTGGAACAGAATGATGGTCTGCGTCAGCAGCACCGGCAGCATGTTGCGAAAGGCCTGCGGCAGGATCACCAGACGCATGTTCTGGCCGTAGCTCATGCCCAGCGCCTGGCCCGCATTCACCTGACCGCGTGAGATCGACTGGATGCCGGCGCGCATGATCTCGCTGAAGTAGGCAGCCTCGAAGGCGATGAAGGTGATGTAGGCCGACAGTTCGGCGCCAATGGGCTTGCCGATCAGCGCGGGCATCAGCAGGAAGAACCACAGGATCACCATGACCAGCGGAATCGAGCGCATGCCGTTGACGTATATCGTCGCCGGCAGCACCAGCCACTTCTTGCCCGACAGACGCATCAGCGCCAGCAAGGTGCCGAACACCACGCCGCCCACGGTGGCGACGGCCGTCAGCATCAGGCTGAAGTACACACCCTTGAGCACGAAGTTGCTCAGCAGGTCCCAGTTGTAGAAACCAAAGTCGATTTGGAGGTTCATGCTCAATGCCCTCCTGCATTCGAGGCGGCAATCATGCCGGGCACCTGGGTGCGTTTTTCAATCCAGGCCATGATGCGGTTGATCGCAAACGCCGAAATCACGTACAGGCCAGTGACGGCCATGTAGACCTCGACGCCGCGGCCGGTTTCTTCCTGGGCCTGCATGGCGAACATGGTCAGCTCCGTCACCGACACGGCAAAGGCCACCGACGAGTTCTTGAAGATATTCATCGTCTCGCTGGTCAGCGGCGGAATGATGATGCGCAGCGCCATCGGCAGCAGCACATAGCGGTAGGTCTGCCAGGTCGTGAAGCCCACGGCCATGCCCGCATAGCGCTGGCCCCGCGGCAGGGCCTGCAGTCCCGAACGCACCTGCTCGGCGATCCGTGACGAAGTGAAAATACCCAGGGCCAGCACCACCAGCACAAAGCCCGGAACGGACTTCATCGCCGGCACGAAGGCGGGCACCACGTGGTACCAGAGAAAAATCTGGACCAGCAGGGGAATATTGCGAAACAGCTCCACCCAGGCGTTGCCGAAACGCACCAGCCAGGGGCTGTTGGGCAAAGTCCTGATCACGCCGATGACACCGCCCACCACCAGCGCTATCAGCAGCGCCAGCAGCGATACGGACACCGTCCACCCCCAGGCCGACAACATCCAGTCCATATAGGTGATGTCGCCGCCCTTGCCGAAGCACCCCTGCACCGCCACGCGGTCCAGGGTGTCTTCGCAGAACACCTGCCAATCCCAACTCATAGGATTTCCTTTATTTGATCCCATTGCGAAGGGCCACGGCCCTTTACACAAAAACCCCCTTCAGGCTCAGCCAGAAGAGGGTTTTCCTTCAACACGCCAGCAGTGCTTACTTGTTGAAAGCTTCCTTCGGCTTGTTGTTGGGGTGCATCCAGGCGTTCTTGGTGGCTTCGGACAAAGGCAGGCCCACCTTCTGGTTGGCTGGAGGGATGGGCTGCATGAACCACTTGTCGTAGCTCTTCTCCAGGGTGCCATCGGCCACCTGGCGCTCAATGCTGGTGTTCACGGCCTTCAGGAAAGCCGGATCGTTCTTGCGCACCATGCAGGCGATGGGTTCCACCGACAGCACTTCGCCGACGATCTTGAAGTCCTTGGGGTTCTTGGACTTGGAGATATTGCCCGCCAGGATGGAGCCGTCCATCACGAAGGCGTCGGCACGGCCCGACTCGAGCAGCAGGAAGCTGTCGGCGTGGTCCTTGCCCATGACTTCCTTGAAGTCGATGCCTTGGGCACGCTCGTTCTTGCGCAGGATCTGCACCGAAGTGGTGCCCGTGGTGGTGGCCACCGACTTGCCGTTCAAGTCCTTGATGCCGTTGATGCCCGAATTGGCCTTCACCGCGATGCGCACTTCTTCCATGTACGTGGTCATGGCGAAGTCCACGTCCTTCTGGCGATTGGTGTCGTTGGTGGTCGAGCCGCACTCCAGATCGACGGTGCCGTTGGTCACCAGGGGAATGCGGTTTTGCGAGGTCACGGGCTGGTAGCGCACTTCCAGCTTGGTCAGGCCCAATTGACGCTGCAGATCGCGTGCCACGCGCTCGGCCATTTCGGTGTGAAAGCCCACATATTTGCCGTCGCCCAGCGTATAGGCCAGGGCGCCCGAGGATTCGCGCACACCCAGCGTGAGGGTGCCCGACGACTTGATCTTGGCCAACGTGTCATTGGTTTGCGCCCACACATTGCCTGCGAGCAAACCCATGACTGCGACTGCCAATAAATGTTTCTTCATACCGATCTCCTCTGGATGACTGCTGATAAATAAGCGGAGCGGGAACACGCTGTGGACCGCTTGCATTACTCGACGGTTGCGACATTCTGCTACTGACCGTCCCGCCAGATGGTGAAAACCACGGCGATTCAGGCAAAACAGGGCGCGCCCTCAGGGCAAACACCTAGCAAGAAGCAGGCCCGATGCGCTGAAATCACCCACCCCGGGGGGGGGCGGCGGGGCAGGCAGCGACGCCAGCCAGGCAGTTTGTCCACCCTTAGATGCTAGCGGCGATGCGCCGGCGCCACGCCCCGGCTTACCCTAGGCTCCCACGCCGCCGGCCACACTGCGTGTCGCTCGCGGCGACCCTAGGGCTGGCCCATCTCCAGCGTATTGCCGTGTTCCTGCAGGAAGGTCCAGAGGTTTTGCGCCACGCCCTTGGGCGCGTCCTTGGCCGTGGGCTTTTCGCGGTAGGCGCGTACATCCATGTGCATGCGAAACGATTCCACGCCTTGCGGCACGGCGCTCACCAGCCGGCCGGACTTCAGCTCGTTGCGCACGGCGCTGTAGGGCAGAAAGGCCACGCCATGGCCTTCGAGGGCCATGGCCTTGAGGCCTTCGGCCATGTCGGTTTCGTAGACCCGCTCCAGATGGATGGCTTGGCCCGCCTCTTTCAGGATCAGCTCCGTCACCTGGCCCAGGTAGGCGCCTGCGGCATAACCCAGATAGGGCAACGGCTGAGCCTGGGTGCCCGGCAACAGGTGCATGGGCTGGCCCTGGGCATCGGGCTTCACATAGGGGGCCAGTACTTCGCGGCCCAGGCTGACCATTTCATAACGGTCGGGGTCCAGCTGGAACGGCTGTGAAGGGTGGTGATAAGCGATCAGCAGGTCGCAGCCGCCTTCGACCAGGCGCATCACGGCGTCATGCACGTTCAGCGCGAACAGCCGGCTGCGAAACGGCCCGAACAGGCCGTGCAGGTTCGACACCCAG
Source organism: Pseudomonadota bacterium (assembly GCA_023622805.1). Lineage (GTDB taxonomy): Bacteria > Pseudomonadota > Gammaproteobacteria > Burkholderiales > Burkholderiaceae_C > Comamonas > Comamonas bellezanensis. Next base: position 6,481 of record JAMNYN010000686.1, read on the forward strand.
GCCGGGAAAAACGTGAACGCCAGCGTATGCGGCACCGCAAAACCTATCATGCCCTTGCCCGCGCTGACGTGCGCACGCAACATGCTGCGCGTGCTTTGCAGCGATTGCAGCATCTCGATCGCCTGGTCGTACATGGTTTTCCCCGCCGGCGTGAGGCGGGTCGGGTAGGAACTGCGGTCCACCAGATCGGTCCCGGCCCAGGCTTCCAGCGCCTGGATGCGGCGGGAAAACGCGGGCTGGGTCACGTGTCGCAATTGCGCCGAGCGGCTGAAACTGCGGGTTTCAGCCAAGCTCACAAAATCTTCAAGCCATTTGGTTTCCATCTCCGCATTATCCGCGCGCCAGACTCTTATGCCTCGGGCCAACCCGCATGTTCAGACGCGTTACAGGGTCAGATAATGATTTTGCCCCTACCTACCCGGCAGGGCTGCGTCACGTCCCTCCGGTACACAACACCACAGGGCAAGGCGAAGTCTTTTTTCCGTTGTTACGCGTTTTTCTGACTGCCCGCCTTCATGCCTCTTCCACCTTCAGCACCCGAGCGCGATGACGCCTCGGCACTCCCCCGCTCCCTGCGCATCGAAGACTGGCTCACCGTGATCATCATGGGCGCCCTGGCCTTGATCACGTTTGCCAACGTGCTGGTGCGCTACTTCACCAACTCCTCTTTTGCCTGGACCGAAGAAATTTCGGTCTTTCTGATGATCGTGCTGGCCCTGGTCGCCGGCTCGGCCGCCGTGGCCCGGGACCAGCACATCCGCATCGAATACTTTGCCCACAGCGGCTCGGTCCAGCGCCGCCGGCGTCTGGCACGCCTGGGCTCCCTGCTGGTCGCGCTGCTGTTCGGCCTGATCGCCGTGCTGAGCGTGCGCGTGGTCTGGGACGACTTCCGCTTCGAGGAAACCTCGCCCGGCATCGGCGTGCCGCAGTGGTGGTACTCGGTCTGGCTGCCGGTGTTCTCCACGGTGATCATGCTGCGCGCCCTGGGACTGTTCAAGCGCCAAGGCCTGCCCGGCGCCTTCAGCGAAGACGATGCCGAGTCCAGCCTGCCCCAAGGACCGCAACTATGATCGCCACGCTGTTGTTTGTGGCCTTTGTGGCCCTGATGTGCGCCGGTGTGCCCATAGGCGCGGCCCTGGGCCTGGCGGGCGCGGCCTGCATCGCGCTGGCCAACGCCGACGCCCAATGGTTCGGCCTGCTGGCCGTGCCGCAGAACTTCTACGCCGGCCTGGGCAAGTACCCGCTGCTGGCGATTCCCATGTTCGTGCTGGTGGGCTCCATCTTCGACCGTTCGGGCGTGGCCCTGCGGCTGGTGAATTTCGCCATCGCCATCGTCGGCCGCGGCCCGGGCATGCTGCCCCTGGTGGCGATTGCCGTGGCCATGTTCCTGGGCGGCATTTCGGGTTCGGGGCCGGCCAATGCGGCAGCCGTGGGCGGCGTGATGATCGCGGCCATGAGCCGCGCCGGCTACCCCGGCTCGTTCTCGGCCAGCGTGGTCGGCGCCGCCGCCGCCACCGACATCCTGATCCCGCCTTCGGTGGCCTTCATCATCTACTCGGTGCTCGTGCCCGGCGCCTCGGTGCCGGCACTGTTTGCCGCGGGCATGATTCCCGGCGTGCTGGCCGGGATTGCGCTGATCGTGCCGGCCGTCTGGCTGTCGCGCCGCCACAAGATGGGCGCGCTCGAAGCCACCTTGCCACGCCCTGAGTTCTGGAAAAGCCTGCGCGACGCCGCATGGGGCCTGGCCGCACCGGTGCTGATCCTGGGCGGCATGCGCGCCGGCTGGTTCACCCCCACCGAAGCCGCCGTGGTCGCCGTGTTCTACGGACTGTTCGTGGGCATGGTGATCCACCGCACCATCGGCGTGCGCGACCTGTTCCCCATCCTGCGCGAAGCCGGCGAACTGTCGGCCGTGATCCTGCTGGTGGTCTCGCTGGCCGGCATCTTCGCGTTCTCGCTGTCCACGCTGGGCGTGATCGATCCGGTGGCCAAGGCCATCGTCAACTCGGGCCTGGGTGAATACGGCGTGCTGGCATTGCTGATCCTGCTGCTCATCACCGTCGGCATGTTCCTCGACGGCATCTCCGTGTTCCTGATCTTCGTGCCGCTGCTGCTGCCCATCATGCAGCACTACCACTGGGACCCGGTCTGGTTTGGTGTCATCCTGACGCTCAAGGTCGCACTGGGCCAGTTCACTCCGCCGCTGGCCGTGAACCTGATGGTTTCCTGCCGCATCGCCGGCGTGCGCATGGAGTCCACCGTGCGCTGGGTCGGCCCCATGCTGCTGGCCATGTTCATGGTGATGCTGCTGGTGATCGCCTTCCCGCAGCTCGCGCTGTGGCTGCCACACCACCTCGGCTACTGAATTCCAAGATAACAACCCCTAGGAGACAAAGAATGAAACTGCGCAGCTTTCTGACCACTGCGGTCGCCGCGGCCGCGGCCCTGGCCTTCACCGCTCCGGCGGCCCTGGCCCAGAACTACAAGAGCGAGTACCGCATGTCGCTGGTGCTGGGCCCGCCATCGCCCTGGGGCCAGGCCGGCGAGATCTGGGCCAAGCTGGTCAAGGAGCGCACCCAGGGACGCATCAACGTCAAGCTCTATCCCGGCGTCTCGCTGATCCAGGGCGACCAGACGCGCGAGTTCAGCGCCCTGCGCCAGGGCGTGATCGACATGGCCGTGGGCTCGACCATCAACTGGTCGCCCCAGGTCAAATCGCTGAACCTGTTCTCCCTGCCCTTTCTCACGCCCGACTACGCGGCCGTGGACGCACTGACCCAGGGCGAAGTCGGCAAGGAAATCTTCAAGAACCTGGAAAAGGCCGGCGTCGTGCCGCTGGCCTGGGGTGAGAACGGCTACCGCGAGATCAGCAATTCCAAGCGCGCCATCCGCAAGCCCGACGACCTCAAAGGCCTGAAGATCCGCGTCGTCGGCTCGCCTATCTTCTCCGACATGTTCAGCACCCTGGGCGCCAACCCCACGCAGATGAGCTGGGCCGATGCCCAGCCGGCGCTGGCCAGCGGCGCCGTGGATGGCCAGGAAAATCCCCTGTTCATGTTCACCGTGCTGAAAATGCACACCGTGGGCCAGAAATACGTCACCACCTGGGGCTACATGGCCGATCCGCTGGTCTTCGTGGTCAACAAGGAAATCTGGGCCTCGTGGACTCCGGCCGACCAGGCCATCGTGCGCCAGGCCGCGCTCGATGCCGGCAAGCAGGAAATCGCCATTGCCCGCAAGGGACTGATCGAAGCCGACAAGCCCGTGCTCAAGGAAATCGCCGGCATGGGCGTGACCGTGACCCAGCTGAGCCCCGCCGAGCGCGAAGCTTTCGTCAAGACCACGCGCCCGGTCTACGACAAGTGGAAGGGCCAGATCGGCACCGACCTGGTCGCCAAGGCCGAAAAAGCCATCGCTGAACGCAAGCAGTAAACCTGCCCGCCACTGACAGAAAAGCCCCGCATGCGGGGCTTTTTTTCCGCCGAAGGATTACACCGGCGAAATCAGCGGCCGGCCTTCGAGGTGGCAGCGCACATTGGCCACGAAGCGGTCCACCGAGGCCTGCACGGCTTCGGGCGACCAGCCGCCCACGTGCGGCGTGAGCACCACGGCATCGAGGTCCAGCAGCTCGGCCGGCGGCAGGGGCTCGCTTTCATAGACATCCAGCCCCGCGCCCGCCAGCCGTCCGCCTCGGATCGCCGCAGCCAGCGCGGCCGTATCGACCACGCTGCCGCGCGCGATGTTCACCAAATGGCCGTTGGCGCCCAAGGCCTCCAGGACTTCGGCATTCACCAGGTGGCGCGTGTCCGCGCCGCCCGGCGTGGCCACCAGCAGCACATCGGCCCAGGTGGCCATTGCCAGCAGATCGTCGAAGTATCGATAGGCCAGGCCTTCGCGCGGACGGCGGTTGTGATAGCCGACTTCCATCTCGAAGCCCAGGGCGCGCTGCGCAATCCGCGCGCCGATAGTGCCCAGGCCGACGATGCCCAGACGCTTGTGCGAGACATGGGGCGGCAAGGGCAAGGCCGTGCGCCAGACGCCGGAGCGCGTGAGGCGGTCCAGCCGCACGATGCCGCGCAGCGAGGCCAGCAGCAGGCCCATCGCATGGTCAGCCACGCACTCGTCGTTGGTGCCCGCGCCGTTGGCGACCTGAATGCCATGCGCCCTGGCATGGGCCAGATCAATGCTTTCGTAGCCCGCGCCCAAGGCGCTGACCAGCTTCAAGCCGGGCATGGCCTGCATCTGCGCCGCGCTCAGGCCCGTCGAGCCAATGGTCAGCACCACTTGCACGCGCGGGCCGAACGTGGCGATGGCCTCGGCCCACCGCGTGGTGTCGGGCTCATAGGCCAGCTCCAGCGTGGGGAAGGCCCGGGCCAGTTGGGCCAGGTGCTCGGGGGAAAGAAAGTTCAGCGCAAGCAGTACAGGTTTCATGGCAGACAGTCCAACAACAAAAGATTCGGCGACATCAGGCGACGGCTTCGTCGCCCACGGCCTGGCTTTGCTGCAGCGACCACATCTCGGCGTAGCGCCCGCCCTGGGCCAGCAACTGCGCATGGGTGCCGCGCTCCAGGATCTGGCCGGCGTCCAGCACCAGGATTTCATGTGCCTCGACCACGGTGGACAGGCGGTGGGCGATCAGCAGCGTGGTCTTGTTGCGCGCCGCGCTTTGCAGTTCGGTCTGGATGGCGCGCTCGTTGGCCGAGTCCAGCGCCGAAGTCGCCTCGTCGAAAATCAGAATCGGCGGGTTCTTCAGCAAGGTGCGCGCAATCGCCACGCGCTGCTTTTCCCCGCCCGACAGCTTGAGCCCACGCTCGCCGACCCGCGTGGCATAGCCCTGGGGCGTGCCGGCGATGAAGTCGTGGATGCGCGCGGCCTGGGCCGCGGCCACCACCTCGTCGTGGCTGGCGCCAGCGCGGCCGTAGGCGATGTTGTATTCCACCGTGTCGTTGAACAGCACCGTGTCCTGGGGCACGATGCCTATGGCCTGGCGCAGGCTGGCCTGGGTCAGGCTGCGAATGTCCTGGCCGGCAATCGCGATGCGGCCCTGCTGCACGTCATAGAAGCGAAACAGCAGCCGCGCCAGCGTGGACTTGCCCGAGCCCGAAGGGCCGACCACGGCCACGGTCTTGCCCGCCGGGATCTCGAAGCTCACGCCGCGCAGAATGGGCCGCGCCGGGTCATAGGCAAAGTGCACGTCTTCGAAGCGCACGGCCGGGCATGCCGCCAGTTGCAATGGCACGGCATCGGGCGCATCGTCCACCTCGCGCTCACGGTCCATGAACACGAACATGCGGTCCAGGTCGGCCAGGCTTTGCTTGATTTCGCGGTAGATCACGCCCAGGAAGTTCAGCGGGATGTACAGCTGGATCATGAAGGCATTGACCATGACCAGATCGCCCAACGTCATGCGTCCGTCGACCACGCCCTGCGTGGCACGCCACAGAATGCCCACCAGCGCCGCGGCAATGATGAGTTGCTGGCCGGTGTTGAGCATGCTCAGCGTGACCTGGCTCTTGAGGCGCACGCGGCGCAGCTCTTCCAGGTTCTCGTCGTAGCGCCTGGCCTCGAACGCTTCGTTGTTGAAGTACTTGACGGTCTCGTAGTTCAGCAGCGAATCCACGGCCTTGGTATGGGCCGCCGACTCCTGGGCATTGGCCTCACGGCGAAAACGGGTGCGCCAGCTCGTCACCTTGACCGTGAAAACGATATAGGCCGCCAGCGCGGCCAAGGTAATGACGGCAAACCAGACGTCAAAGCGTATGGCCAGGATGGACAGCACCAGCAGCATTTCAATCAGCGTCGGCAGAATGCTGTAGAGCGAATACGAAATCAGCGATTCGGTGCTGCGCACGCCGCGCTCTATGTCGCGCGTCATGCCGCCGGTCTGGCGCTCGAGGTGAAAACGCAGGCTCAGCGCATGCAAATGCTCGAAGGTGGACAGCGCAATGCTGCGCGCCGCGCCCTGCGTGGCCTTGGCGAACACCAGGTCGCGCAGCTCGGTGAACAGCGAGGTCGAAAAGCGCAGCGCCCCATAGGCCAGCAGCATGGCCGCGGGCACGACCAGCACCGCCGCTGGATCCCCCGGCTTCAAGGTCAGGGCGTCGATCAACTCCTTGAGCAGCACGGGCACGCCGACATTCGCCACCTTGGCCACCACCATGAACAGCAAGGCCGCCAGCACGCGCCACTTGTATTCCCACAGATAGGGCAGCAGGCGCTTGAGCGCCGCCCATTCCGCGCGGGAAGCTGTGGATGCTGATACGGGTAAATCCTGTGGAGACTCGGCAGAACGGCGCATCGGGGACAATTCCTGTTGTTATATCCTCCGATTGTGCCCATGCCACCGCGTCCAGACCTTCCTCCTCACCCATTGCCCGTAGACAAGGATCTCGTGCTCAAGGTGATTCCCATGCCAGCCGATGTCAACGCCAATGGCGACATCTTCGGCGGCTGGGTCATGGCACAGGTCGACTTGGCCGGATCGGTCCTGCCGTCCCGCCTGGGACCGCGCATGGTCACGGTGGCCGTCAACGAATTCATTTTCAAGCAGCCGGTGCGCGTGGGCGACATCCTGTCGTTCTATTCCAGCGTGCAGCGCGTGGGCCGTACTTCGGTCACGGTGGACGTGGAAGTCTATGCCGAGCGCTTTGCCAACCAGGGCCGCTTTGTCAAAGTGACCGAAGCTCTGCTGACCTATGTGGCCATCGACGCCCAGGGCGCGCCCCAGGCCTTGCCAGAAAACGCACAGACCACCGCCTGGCGCCAGACGGCGCAGCGCAATGCCGAACTGAAGGCCCAAGCCGGCGAGTGAACGCAAAAATGGCCAGGCCCTGCATCCAGGGGCTGGCCATATCGCGGCGCTGAAAGAATCAGGCCGGAACGCCGCCCAGTACGTTGCGCACCGGGTTGATGCTGGACTGGCTGGCAGAAGAAGCGCTGGCGGTGCTGGACGTCGCCGCGCTGGCAGCGGAGGCTGCCTGGTTCTGGGCTGCACTGTTGCCCAGTGCCAGGGCCGCGGTCGCCGCCACTGGCGAGCCTGCCTCGATCTGGCCCGTGAGTTCACCGCCCTCTTCGATCACCACCCGGCCGTAGCGGATCTTGCCGCTGACCTTGCCCGTGCTGTAGATCACCAGTTTCTCGCGCACGATCAGCGTGCCGTTGAACACGCCGCGGATTTCCGCCACATCGATTTCGGCCGTGCCGTGGAAAGCGCCTTGCTCGGCGATTTCGATGACGCGCGAATCCATGGTCGCTTCCACCGTGCCTTCGACAACCAGCGTGTCGCAGTCGGTGATTTCCACGCCCTTGAGCTTGATGTTGGGACCGACGATGAGGCGGCTGCCGCCTTGGCTTTGCGCTGGTGCGGCGGCTGCGGACACCGTGCTCGCGCTCTGGCCTGCGGGCTGCACGCCAGCCTGGCTGGCGCCGAAGCTGCTGCCAGTCGACGCCATGCCGGTGGCGGAGTTGCGGGGGGTGAATGCGTCGGTATCACGCTTGCCAAAAAACGGGTTCTGCACAGCCATGGTCTCTCCTTGGAAAAGGACCATGCTAGTCGTCATCCTGGCAACAATTCCCGGCATCTCGCAATAAAAGTAACCAACCCGCTCGATTGATTCAAATGCTTGCAATCTTTGCCTGATCACACAGTGTTTCGGCTGGGCAGCGTCGTCACACAG